>JAHITU010000017.1 GCA_018817595.1 Patescibacteria group bacterium | reverse complement strand
TGAAATGCAATACCAACTTAATTTGTTTCTTTATTACTATAATCACAGAAAGAAACATCGAGGTTTAGGAATGGATGGAAAAACTCCTGTCGAAAGACTACAAGAACTGACAACTGTAAACTTGACGCTGCAATGCTACATCTATTGACAAAACAGTCTATTTTACTGTAATATGCAGGAAGAAGTTATTTTTATCTTAATCTAAAATAAGGAGAAAAAAGGTGAACACATTTATTAGAGATTTTGTTAGACCTTTGACTTGGGCAAGTATTATTTGTGGGTGTATGTATTTTTTTGATTTTCTAACTCCCAATACCCCAATGGGATACTCTGAAGTAATTTTTGGAGCGCTCATCGGAACAATTGTGGGCTATCTGTTTTTGTTCTGTATTTGGGAATTTTTTCCGGTCCTTTCTTTAGAAAGAATTATAGAGAAGATTCGAGAGAGTGTTTTTGTTTGTCGAACCCTTCAAGTAATGAGCATATTACTTTTTGGGATATTCTTCTACTGGTTTTTCTCAATTGGTATTGAAACAGATAATCCCGACAGAATTGCATTTACTATAGCTGTATCTATTTTCTGCGGTATGACCTACGGAGGAACAATCGGATACATTCTGAGAAAAAAATTTTTTCCTTCAGTAAAAAGATGAAAATCTGGTATCCTTATCTTTAGGGAAAAAACCAGAAATCAAAAAGGCGTTGGTATCACACCAACGCCTTTGTTTTTATATAAGAATTCTTGATTTTTGTTTAGTTTATGGTATTGTGATTTTAGTTTTGGTTCTTGTAATAGAGAATTTTTAAAGTCTTGATTAAATAAAAAGGAGAAGTATTATGGGTGAATTTAAGAAAGGAGATCTTGTGGAAGATTTAATTCTTCTTGCTTTGGCAGGAGTAGAAGAGATTGTTCATATCGGAAATCTTATAGAAAGGGTAGAAAATTCTCCATTTAAAAATCATGGGCTAACTCTAACCCGTGGTGAGATAAAGGAAGAAATTTTCGATTTAATTTTATCTGGTTGTATTTCCCTTGATAATAAACGGACAAAAGAAAATTTTGCTGAAAACTTTTTTAAGATTAGTAAAGAGGGAATAGCTCTATTAAGAAAAAATAAACTTTTTAAGGAAATCGCTGAAAATTTTCCTGTTAAAAAGGAAGAAGAAAAGAAAAAATAAGTCGTTTAGGAGAAACGAATCAAAGGTGCTGGATTTTTCAGCACCTTTTTTATATTTTAAATTTCTAGATCGCCACAAAATTATTTCTTAACAAGAAATAATTTTTCGCGAAGACGGTTTGTCAAAGATAAAAGAGCGAGGCTTTAGCCTCGCTCTTCTTCCAATTTTCTCTGACTAACTAATCAAATAATTCCTAACAAGCTAAATTATTTATGTTCCAAAATTTTATCAACAATTCCGTATTTTTTGGATTCATCAGCTGACATCCAATAATCTCTGTCCCCATCTTTTTCTATTTGAGTTTTTGTTTTTCCTGTTGCTTTGGAAAGTATCCCATAAAGTTTATCTTTCAACATCACGATATGTTTAGCTGTAATTTCTATATCTGAAGCTTGTCCCTCAACTCCTGTTAAAGGTTGGTGAATCATTACTTCTGAATTAGGTAGTATAAATCTTTTACCTTTTTTACCTTGAGAAAGAATTACTGCTCCCATTGAGGCTGCCATTCCAATACATACAGTAGAAACATCTGGTTTAATGTGGTTCATAGTATCAATAATAGCCAAACCGGATTGAATTTGTCCTCCTGGGGAATTCACATAAAGGGTAATGTCTTTTTTAGGATCTTCGGATTCAAGAAAAAGTAATTGAGCTATAACAATATTGGCAACATGGTCATCAATAGCACCACCAATAAAGATGATTCGCTCTTTTAGTAGACGAGAGTATATATCAAAAGCTCTTTCTCCGAATTGTGATTTTTCTATAACTGTGGGTATTAACATATAATTTTAAATTTTTAATTTTTAAACTTGTCTGAAATATAACAGATTTTTAGGTTTTCAACAAGAATAAATTAATTATCATCTATTAAAAAAACATCCTCTATTTTTTTAGCCTGTAGTGCTTTAGAGATTTTATGAGCCAATAATAGGGAAGGGTTATATTTCCCTTGCTCTAAAGATATTATGGTTTGTCTGGTTACATCAACTTTATCAGCCAATTCTTCTTGGGTTATCTTTAATTCTTTTCTTAATTGGTTTATTCTTGTTTGCATAACATTAATTTTTCTTGTTGAAATAATTATAACTAATTTTATAAATTATAATTGTTCCAAATAATAAAACTGATGATACAAGCATTAAATCAACTGATATTTTTTGCACTGTTCCGATTAACATTGATATTGATGCTATATATATCAGAATAGCCAATGTATTTTTAGATGATTTTAAAATAATTAATTGGTCTCTCTCGTCATATTTTATCTCTTTTGTTATAAAGTAATTTTTTAGACTAATCGCTATTGAAACTAGACCGATAGTTATTAAAGTATTTGGAATTATTAACTGCCCTAATGTAAATTCTATATCTAAAAATAATAAAACTATTGCGGTTAGGAGGATTATTCCTCCTGTTATAAATGTCCATTTTGAGCGCTTTTTCATATTGTATCTTTTTGTTTCCATAGCATTAATTTTTTTTATCCAAATAAATATTTGATATTGCTTTTATTACTGTTCCTGTAAGCAAAGCACCAATAATCCACCAGTTTAATAAACCTGTTGTAATTACTTGATAAGCTAAACCAATTACCATTACTGTTATTACACCCCATAAAGCGTTTCTTTCTGACAAAGCCTCGTGTAATATATCCCTTTCGTCTTTTTTAAGATTAATCATCATACTGATTACATCAAATATCAAAATTAATGCCCAAAATGAAGTTATAACGGTTTTAGTTCCTTCTTCTAGAAGAGGTGAATTCTGAATTATAACAATAGGGATTATAAAAGCTATTATATAAACCCAACCTTGCCAAGTTGCTGGAGTTAAACCCCAACCACTATATTTTCTTCTTTTAAACCATTTAGATTTTCCTATCATAATTATTTTTTTAAATTTTAATAAATTGTTAAATATATAAATGTAATATATTTCTTACATATTATCATAAGGGGTATTTGGTTGTCAATTAGTTTTCCTAAAATACTTGATAATTAAATATATTTTGCTATTGTTTATTTAGATTGTGTACTTTAATTTTTTAATTTTTAAAATCTTTAGACAAAGGATAAATAATGAAAAATAAAAAGATTAGGAATATTTTTTTAATTTTGTTTTGGCTGTTTATTGTCTCTGTTATATCAATTGTATGGTTCAAAGTACATTATAAGTTTAGCCCAGTACTCCCTGACCTTAATGCTCTTGCAGTATTTTTTTCTTGTTTAATGGGGGTTGTTTTAGGGAATTTATTTATTATTTTAATCAATATAATTTTTTATAAATCTAAAACATTTTAAAAAGGAGTAAAAGATGAAAAATAAAAAAAGAGTTCTTATGCTTGGAGCATTTTTTGTTGTAATCTTTGTTTTATCTTTTTGGTTAAAGGGTGTTTTTTATCAAGTTCACCTTGTTCCTTCAACTCTAAATCCTAAGTACTTTATCTCTGGATGTTTTATTGCTTTCGTTTGGGGATGTATTGTTTCCCATTTGGTTTCATTAAAAGAATTAAAACTATAGCAATAAAATACAAAATGGGTGGTCGCGAAACGACCACCCATCTTTTTTTAATTTAATTTATTTTTGTTCATCGAACATCTTGAATACCTCTTGGTTGGAAAGCACCATTTGAACATAAGGGGTTACTTGCTCTTCTTTGGCTTCTGGATGTTGTTTCAATAATTCCTCTACTGATTTTTTAACATCTTCTTCACTTGGTGTAATATTTTCTTCTTTGATAATAGTATCTAGAATCAATTGAATCTTAGCCCTTTTTTCAGCTTCTGGTTTTAATTCATTTCTGAATTCTTCTTCTGTTTTTTTGATGTGTTCTAGATATTTATCAAACTGTAAACCCATTCGTGTGATGTCGGCTTTAGTTTGGGCTAGCATTCTATCTACTTCTGAAATACTAATAATCTCAGGTAACTCTATTTTTGTTTCTTCAAGAATAGTATCAATAATTTTTACTTTTTTGGCTTCAGAAACTTTATTTTCTTTTTCTTTCTTAATGTTTTCTACTAATTTAGCTCTAAAATCAGCTACATCATTAAAGTCTCCTAATTTTTTTACAAATTCATCATTCACTTCTGGTAGTTCAGGAACCACTACTTTTTCCTTTCCTTCTTCGTCTTTTGTTGGAGTAGGTTGAGGAGTATTCA
Source organism: Patescibacteria group bacterium (assembly GCA_018817595.1). Lineage (GTDB taxonomy): Bacteria > Patescibacteriota > Minisyncoccia > Phycocordibacterales > UBA12079 > JAHITU01. The sequence goes on along the minus strand of JAHITU010000017.1, from coordinate 19,179 downwards.
TTTTTTGAATGTGAGTAATAGTGTCAGTAATTTCTTTTTCTGATACTTCTATTTTTTCTTGCTTTTCATTATTGATTTTTTTGGCAATCTTTTTGTAGTCAGGTAATTTGAATTCTGGCATAATAGCTACTGTAATTTTAAATTCAACAGGATTGCCGGGGGCCATTTTTAGAATATCAATTCTTGGTTGTCCAATAGCCTTGATATCGTTTTGAATAATTATAGTGGGGTAAATGTCAGATAAAGCTAATTCAGCCATTTCATTTAATAATGGCATTTCACCTATCTTTTTGATTAAGATATCTTCAGGAATATTTCCTGTTCTAAATCCATCTATCTTTATTTCTGACCCAAGGTTCTTAACGGCTTTTGCTCTTCTTTTTTCTAATTCATCAATTGTAATAGTAGATTCAATTTCCACCATTGAGTTTTCTAATTTTTTGATTTTTGCTTCTTTTTTATTTATATCCATAGTATTGATTTGTTTAGAGGTACAACCTCAGCTTCTATAAGCAAAATTAAATGCCTAAAGATTATAATTATAATTATTATGATTAAGAGGTTGGACCTCTAAAAAGATTTTTATAAAAGAAAAACCCTCTTATTAAGAAGGTTCTTTCTTTATACCATTTATTTTGTCTTAAAGCTATTCTGTCATTTCTACTTCTGCTGGAACTACAGCAGCAGCTTCAGCAGCTGCTTCAGCAGCATCATTTGTTTCTTGTTCTTCAATTCCAGTTATAGCAGGAACTTCTCCTTCGGGAGTAACTATATTTTCTGTAGTATTTTTTGATCCCCAGAAATATAATCCTCCAATAATGATTACTATTATTACTATAATAGAACCAATCATTGATCCTGATCCACCTTTCTTTTCTTCTTGCATTTCAGTTGTTTCTTCAACAACTTCTTCTGCATTGTTGTTATATTCGTCCATAATAATTAATTATTTAGTTTATTAAAACTTGCGGTGACCTGCCTCAAGTTATTTGTTAATTAAACTGTAAAGATAAGTATATATAATAAATTGAAAAAAATAAATGGCAACTGTGTATAAAGCCTATTTTTTGACTATTGTCAAATGTTTGGAGGGTAAAATGTGGAAAGTGGAAGGTGGAAAATAAAGAGAGATGAACCAAGGGCTCACCTCACTTTATTTTTAGGTTAGGAATTATTCATTTGATTTGTTTTCCTCTACGTTCAGTTCTTCTTCTGCAGGTATTTCTGTATTTTTTTCTTTTTCTGGAGTAGCTTCAACTTCTATTTTTTTATCTTCTGTATTTTCTTCACCTTTATTTTCTCCACCTATACTTTGGATATCTATTTTGAAGCCAGTTAATCTCGCTGCTAGTCTAACATTTTGTCCTCCTTTTCCGATTGCTAGAGATAATTGGTCTTCTGATACATGAACTACAGCAGTTCTTTCTTCTTCGTCAATTTTTATGTCTAAAATCTTAGCAGGGGAAAGGGCTTCACTAATAAATTGATTATTATTTCCTGACCATTCTATAATATCGATTTTTTCTCCTCCTAATTCGCTCATTACTGTTGATACCCTAACTCCTCTTTGTCCTACTAGAGAACCAATTGGGTCAATAGATTCATCATGAGAAACAACTGCTATTTTTGATCGTGAACCTGCTTCTCGGGCAATGGCTTTGATTTCAACTACTCCATTAGCAATTTCAGGAACTTCAATTTCAAATAGCTTTTTAAGAAATTGAGGATGAGCACGGGATAATCTTAAGAAAACTCCACGAGAGGTTTCTTCTACTGAATAAAGATAAGCCCTAATTCTTTCTCCTTGTTTAAATTTCTCTGATGGAATTTGTTCTGAGTAAGGTAAAATTCCGGTAGCTCTTTGTAAATCAACAAAGATATTACCGCGTTCCACTCTTTGAACAGTTCCTGATATAATTTCGTTTTGCTTACTATCAAATTCTTTTGAAATAGAAGACTTTTCAGCTTCTCTTATCTTTTGAATAATAGTTTGTTTAGCTGTTTGAGCAGCAATTCTTCCGAAATCACTCTTTACCTCTAAAGGAAAGACAATTTCATCATCTAACTGAGCATCTGTTTTAATTTTAACGGCATCTTCAATTAAAATATGATGTTCTGGGTTAAAGTTTACTCTTTCATCACCATCATTTTCTGAATCCTCTTCCTCAAGAACTTCCTCTTCGCCTTCTTCATTAATTTTAGGTAATTTAACTTTAGTTTCGTCCACTACGATTTTAACCTGAGAAAATTCAGTTTCTCCAGTTTCTATATCGAATGTAGCTCTAATAATTTGACCTCTTTTACCGTATTCTTTTTTATAGGCACTTGCTAAAGACATAGCAATTGCTTCAATTACTTTTTCTCTTGGAATACCTTTTTCTTCTTCTAGTTGGTCTAGAACAGAATGTATTACTTTTAAATCAAACATAATTTTATTTAGTTAAAAGTTTGTAAAGGTGAAAGTTTATAAAGTTTAGTTTAGAAAAATTTGCGAAGCAAATTTTTCACTTTTCACTTTATGAACTTTATAGACTTTATAAACTCATATTTATAATTTTTTATTAAAAAAATCCGCTTTTCTAAGCGAACTTTCTTTCTCCTCTCTTCTTCCAATCAATTTACTTAAAAGTAACATTATTTTTAAAAAAATACAAGTTAAATATAAATAACTTTTATCCACAAATATATTAATTAAATTAATTAATATATTGTATAATATTTAACAAATGAATAATATAAAAATATTTATGAAGAAAATAATTTTATTTACTGCTTTAGGATTAATTTTGTTATTTACTTTTTATTTTAATCAACAAGATAAAGTTTTTGAACAGCCACATGTTATGGCTGGTAACGAACATAATCTTTCTGGTTATGCTTGGAGTGACAATATCGGTTGGATTTCTTTTAATTGTTTGGATTTAGATACTTGTGGAGTTGTTAATTATGGAGTGAATGTTAATTCTGATAATGAATTATCTGGTTATGCTTGGAGTGACAATATCGGTTGGATATCCTTTAAAGAATCTGATTTATCAGATTGTCCTAAAGGAACCTGTAAGGCAAAATTAGTAGGGAATGAATTGACTGGCTGGGCTCGAGTTTTGAAAAACGGAAACGGTTGGGACGGTTGGATTAGCCTAGGAACTCAACCAACTGAAACTATTAATTACGGTGCTTTTTTAAGTGAAAATAAGTTTGAGGGTTATGCTTGGGGTTCGGATGTTGTAGGTTGGATTGATTTTTCTCCTATAGGTTATGATGGAGTTTTATTTAATGCTTTTAAGTTTCCTGTTATCGTTCAATTTAATATTCAATCCGTTGTAAGCGGTGCTCGTCCAAATATAAATTGGACAACTGAAAATGCGAGCAGTTGTGAAGGTAGTTGGAAACCAGGTTCCTTATGTTCAAATCAAGCTGCATGTGCTTCTGGTTCAGATGTTGCAAATGTTGTTTTATCAGAAATGACATATACATTAACCTGTTATGGTAATGGAGGAAGTGTTTTTGAAACAAAAACAATTCCTGCATACTATACTTTGAATTTTATAAATGGTTATCCTAATAATGTTGATTTTGGTTTTGTTGTAAGAGGGGCAACTACTACTAAAACAAAAATAGGAGTAACTCCTTGGAATGGTTTTAATGAATCAGTGACACTTAATGCTTTGTTGAATGAAGCTACCCCAGAAGCTTTACCTATTGGTTCTTACCCTATATATTCTGATAAGATACTTAGTCCGTCTGAATACGACATTGGTTCTGAATTTTCTATTTTTATTAAAAAAGCAATTGTAGGTCCTCATATAGTTCCTATAGAAGGAAGTGGGTCAATTTTTGGCAATTTGGACATAACTATTAATGCTCATGGAATAGCTCCAAAATATCAAGAAATCTAATTTATTAACTAACTATGAATAAAAATATAAAAATAATAATAATCGGTATTTTCTTAATAACTGTATTGTCATCTTATTATTTAAATAATAATAAAAAAGAGATTTCAACTGTAAATAAGAATAAAGATTTGTCACTTGAAGATCAAGCTAAATTAGAAGGAAAGGATATTTCTGAATTTACTCCTGAACCTACAGATGCCCGTTCCTTAGAGGAGATAATTAGTAAAACTATTAAAACAGATAATGATTTATACCCACAAGACACATATACACCAACTCTTGAAGAAATAGTTGAAAAGGAAGGAAAAGATATATCTGAATTTACCCCTGAACCTTCTAATGTTGACTCTTTTTAAGTAAAATTATTATTAATTTAAAATATCATTATGAACAAAAAAATAAAAATAATTTTTATAATCTCATTAATATTTTTTGTAGCTGGGACACTTAATGCTTGGACTGGTCCAACACAGGCTCCTCCAAATGGAAATACAGATGAACCATTAAATGTATCTAACCAAACACAAAAAAAATACGGGAATCTATATTTCCCAAAATGGTTTGATGGAAATAATGATGGATACTATGTAGATCCTGATGCTAATTCTTGGTTATACAGATTATATTCTTATGATATTCGATCAAGTATTTTTTATGATAGAGATAATATTGATTATTACGTTGATCCTGCTTCTGTTTCAAAATTTAATAATGTAGAAGTATTAGGTTATTTAATATTTGGGGGAAGCGATATAAATAAAGAAGGCTCAGTCCGATGGAATTCAATTACAAAAACTCTGCAAGTTTATAATGGTACAGAATGGGTAGATATAAGTTTAAACACTCCTTCTGCTCCAGTAGTTCCAGTTGATCTTTGTGCTGGAGTATCTTGTAACCCATATTGTTCTGGTAGCACAAGATATTACAACGGTTCATGTTCAGGAGGTTCTTGTAGTTATGCTAGCCAAGTTTGTGCCTATGGTTGTACTAGTGGAGTTTGTAATTCTGCTCCAGTAGTTCCAGTTGATCTTTGTGCTGGAGTATCTTGTAACCCATATTGTTCTGGTAGCACAAGATATTACAACGGTTCATGTTCAGGAGGTTCTTGTAGTTACACTAGCCAAGTTTGTGCCTATGGTTGTACTAGTGGAGTTTGTAATTCTGCTCCAGTAGTTCCAGTTGATCTTTGTGCTGGAGTGGATTGCCCAGACGAGATCGTCTCTTATTGTTCAATAGGGGATGTTTGGGAGCTTACTATGGATCGATATTGTTATCTTGGTTCATGTATTTATTATCCTGGCTATTCAAATGCTCATCTTGTTCAGGATTGTGGGTCAGCAACATGTTTAGAACTTTCTACTAAAGAAGCTATTTGTGATATTCCTGTAGATCTTTGTTTAGGAGTAAGTTGTTCAAATAAAATTATCTCTTATTGTTCAATGGGGGATGTATGGGAGTTAACATTGAATTATTCTTGCTCTAATGGATTATGTTCATATACTAATTATTCAGATTATCATTTAGTTCAAGATTGTGGTACAGGAATATGCTCAGAGCTTTCTACAGAGGAAGCTGTCTGTACCCCTTAAATAAATAAAGAAATTCAACTGTTAATAATATTTTTAAAAACCAATTATTTACATAATTGGTTTTTTCTTTTACACATATTTTTTGGAAACAAAAAAATAATTGTAGTATAATAATATAGTCGAAAGTCTATAAAGTCCATAAAGTTTATAAAGTCAAAAAAATTTACGAAGTAAATTTTTTTAAGACTTTTGACTTTTGAAATTAAACCTTCAACTAATTATTATGTTTTTAGATAAAGAACAAGTAAATTCCTTAATTTTAAAATTGGGTTTAATTACCCAAGAGGATTTTGATATTGCCAAAGAAGAATCTCAAGAAAGAGGCTTAACTATTAATAATATTTTAATAAGAAAAGGATTTATATCAGAGGATGAGCTTAGAGAAATTCAAGGAAAGGTTTCCGGAGTATCTTTTATTGATTTGAAGGAAAAAGATGTAGATGAAGATGTTCTTTTGTCTATTCCCGAACCAGTAGCTCGAAAATATAACATTATCGCTTTTGACAGAGACAGAGATACTTTAAAAATAGCGGTTTTAGATTTAGATATTCTGGAAGAAGTTGATTTTTTAAAGAAAAATGTAGCTTTGAAAGTCATCCCTTATTTAACAGATCAAATATCTATAAATCAGAATATCTTAAAATATCAAGAACTGCTTAAAAAAGAATATGGTTCTATTATTCAAAAAGAATTTTTAGGTTTCCAGACAATTTCTCGTGATTCATTAAATGAATTATCTAGAGAAGAATTTTTAGAAATAGCACGTGATAAGAGAATTAATTTTGTTTTTGAATTGTTTTTAAAGCATGCTTTATTACAAAAGGCGTCAAATATTCATATAGAACCACAAGAAAATAAAACATTAATTAAATACAGAATAGGTGGAAAGATATATTCAGCTATGGTTTTGCCTAAAAATGCTTCACTTATTTTGGATTTGAAAATCAGAGCCTTAGCTGGGATAAGTAATAACAAAAAGTTAAATAATTTGAGAGTTGGTTTTGATGGTAAGGAGATAGTTTTTCAAGTTAATAAAATAGATTCTATTTGGGGAGAAAGAATTGTCCTAAATATTTTGTTCCAAGGGGAATCCGGTTTCTCTCTAGAGTCTCTTGGTTTTCATGGGAGAGCTTTAGATATTTTGTACTCAGAGATTAACAAAAAAGAAAAAACAATTTTAATTACAGGGGGCAAGAATTCAGGTAAAAGCACTACTTTTTATACCTTATTAGATTCATTGAATGATTTTAATTTAGCCATAGGAACAGTTGAAAATTCTATTGGTTTTTATATGAATGGAGTTAACCAAACAATGGTAAATTACAACATCGGGTTTGGAGTTTCTCAAGCTATTAATAAATATGAAAAGCAAAATTTAGATATTTTGGGAGTTGATAGAATAGAAGATTCTCACGATTTGAAATCATTATTCAAGCCGTTGTGGGTTGATAGGTTTAATTTTGCTGTTTTAGAATTTGAAGAAAAATCAGGTGCGGAAATAATTTTTAAATTAAAGAATTTGGAAATAAATCCAGCCATAATAGCAGCAAATCTAAATATAGTAATTTCTCAAAAATTAATTACTGAATTAGTTTCAGGGAATAAAGAGGAATATTATTTAAGTGTGGCTGAAATTCAGAAACTTTCTAAAAGAAAAGATGTTGATATGGAGAAGGTGATGGATTCGTTAGTTGAAGAAGGAGTTTTGGTAAATAAAAAATCTTGGTCAGAAGTTCCTTTCTTCAAATCAAAAAATAAAAAAGACCAAGAAAATGATAGCAAAATAATGGTCTCTGAAGTATTTAAAGTCAGTCCAACCATAAAAGAAATGATTTTAAATAACTCAACTAAAAATGAATTAGAAAATCAAGCTTTAAAAGAAGGAATGATGACTCTTGCTGAGGATACCATTTTTAAGGCCGTTCAAGGATTAATTTCAATAGAAGAAATTTTATAACATAATATGAAGCGAGCATATAATTCCATCGTTTGGATTATATAAAAATAAAAATATTAGCATAATTTATTTTTATAAATCCTCACTCGAAATTATGAAAAAACTAATAATTGCTAATTGGAAAATGAACCCCCAAAGTCTTCGTGAAGCCGAAGATATTTTTAAAGGAATAAAAAAAGGGGTTTTAAAACTAAAGAAAATAGATGTTGTCCTTTGTCCTCCTTTTGTTTACTTGTCTAAAATTAAAGATTCAATCAAGAAAAATTCAATAAAACTAGGAGCTCAAAATTTTTTTCATGAAGAGAAAGGTTCTTGGACTGGAGAGATCTCAATTAAAATGATAAAAAATATTGGGGTCGGTTTTGTTATTTTAGGGCATTCCGAGACTAAAAAGTTGGGGGAAACTAATAAAAAAATAAATACAAAAGTTAAATTGACTTTAAAAAACAAATTAACACCAATTCTTTGTGTTGGAGAGGATAAACGTGATGAAGAAGGGGAATATTTTTCTGTTTTAGAGGAGCAATTATTAGAAGCATTAAATGGTGTTGGTCCTAGTTTTTCAAGTAAAGTCATAATTGCATATGAGCCGATTTGGGCTATTGGAGAAGCAGCAAAAAAGATGATTAGTTCAGAAGAATTATTGCAAACAATAATTTTTATTAAAAAGATTTTGGCTGATAAATATGGAGCAAAAAGCCTAGGAAAGATAAGGATTTTATACGGAGGTTCTGTTAATTCACTAAACGCAGAGGATTTAATTAAAAACACTAGCATTGATGGTTTTTTAGTAGGAAGAGACTCCTTGATTCCAGAACATTTCAACAAAATATGTAAAATTGTTGAAGAAACAATTTTATAGATTTATGATTTAAGAATTAAGATTTATGGACAAAAAAATTAAAGACTTTAAAGATTTAATAGTATGGAAAGAATCTCATAAATTAGTTTTAGATATTTATAAAGTAACCAAAAGTTTTCCTACAGAAGAGATTTTCGGACTAACTTCTCAAATGAGAAGGTCATCAGTTTCAATTACCTCAAATATAACAGAAGGTTTTGGTCGACAGGGTTACAAAGAAAAAATACAATTTTATTATATGGCTCAAGGTTCACTTATTGAATTAAAAAATCAATTAGAGATTTGTAAGGATATAGATTATATTAAAGACAATGATTATAAAAAATTAATAGAACAAGCGGATTTATCACATAAATTATTACAAGGATTCATAACAAAGACAAAGTCTTTTCTTAAATCGTAACTCTTAAATCTTAAATCTTAATATTTTTTATGAAAAATATTTTAACGCAAAAAGGAAAATTGAAAGGGAAAAAAGTCTTGTTAAGGCTTTCTTTAAATGTCCCTGTTGATGGAGAAAAGGTAGTTAATGATTTTAAATTAAAAAAAATATTATCTACTGTCGAATTCTTGAGAAATGAAGAAGCTAAAATTTTAATAATTGGTTATCCAGGGTCCCAAAAAACAGACACCCTTAAACCTGTGGCTGAGTATTTAAAACAATTTTTTAATTTTGAATTTATTGATGATATTTTAGACGAGGAAAATCCAAAAATTATATCAAAAATGGAAAATGGTGGGGCTATTATTTTTGAAAATATTAGAAAATATGATGAGGATAAAGAAAACGATGAAGAATTTACCAGAAAAATAGCTTCGTTAGGAGACATCTATGTGAATGAAGCTTTTCCAGACTCTCACAGAAAATCCGCTACAATTTATGGCTTACCTAGATTGATGGAATCTTATTTTGGACCACAATTTGTTAGGGAAGTAGATAGACTTTGTTGTATAGATGAAACTGAAAGGCCTAGATTATTTATCTTAGGTGGTAATAAATTAAAAACCAAATTACCTTATGTTAAAAGATTTACTGAATTAGCAGATTTTGTTTTTGTGGGAGGTTCTTTAGCTAATGATTTTTTTAAACTAAAAGGTTATGAAGTAGGGAAGTCGTTAGTGTCTAATGAGGAGCTTGGTTTAGGAGATTTATTAAATCATAAAAAAATAATTTTACCTGTGGATGTGATTGTTCAAAATCATGAAGGAGTTTTTGTAAGAAAAGTTAAAGAAGTTTTACCCGAAGATACTATTTTAGATGCAGGGCCTGAAACAATTGAATTATTAGAAGAAAAAACAAGGCAAGCAAAATTTATTTTATGGAATGGACCGATAGGGGATTATAAAAAAGGATTTATGGACGGGACTTCTGGTTTGGTGCAAGCCATCGCACAATCAAAAGCAGAATCAATCGCCGGAGGAGGAGATACAATTTTCTGTATAGAAAAGTTAGGTTTACAGGACCAATTTGATTTTCTTTCTACTGGAGGTGGGTCAATGTTGGATTTTATAAATGAAGGAACTCTTGCAGGGATAGAAGCTCAAAAATAAAGATATGCTCCCTGTCTGCCGACAGGCAGGCGTCTAATAGAAGACGTTCTAACCTGTTGTATGTTAAATGAGGTAAAATAAGTTTATGGAAAATAATTATATAAAAACTTTAATTTTATTAAATCATAGGCTGGAAGGAATTGATTTTGCTTTTGTTGGTTCAATTAGTTTATATTTACAAGGAATTAAATCCATAAAACCTCGTGATATAGATTTAGTAGTTTATGAAAAAGATTTAGATAAAAAAATTCAGATAGGTTTTGAAAGTGTTAAATTATCTTGTATTAGTTTAGAAGATGATTTGAAAGTTTACAAAGCATTAGATAGAGAAGACAAAGTAAAAATAATCAAAGACTTTTTAAAGTAGAAGTTCGAGCATAGCAAAACGTCCTCTTGGGGTATTAAAAAATATAGCTTAACAAAGTCATATTTAAAGCCTAATTCATCTAGTGTATAAAGTTTGAACCTCTCTTTTGAAAAACTTTTAGTCTAATTCAAGAATCTCTTGGATTTTTTCAATTTCTCCCTCTTTATAACCCTCTCCTTTCCAGTGTTTGAAACCATCTCCTTCAAAACGAGGAATAATATGTATGTGAGTATGGAAAATTAATTGTCCTGCTGCTGGTTCGTTGTTACTAACTATATTGATTCCATCAGCTTTTAGTTGAGTTTTTAAATGGTTAGATATTTTTTTTATTAAAACACTCATTTCCTTTAATTCGTTATCTTCCATTTCTAAAAGGTTTCTAGAGTGCTTTTTTGGAACGACTAAAGAATGTCCTCTGTTAACAGGGTTAATATCTAGAAAGACTAAAAATTTCTCGTCTTCATATATTTTATCGCAGGGGATTTCTCCCGCCACGATTTTACAAAACAAGCAATCATTCATAATTATATTATATGTTAAAATAACTAAATGGAAAAGAAAATAATTCTAGGTGATGATTTACCAGAAAATATAAAAGAAGAATTTAGAGCATATCCTGAACTATTAGGGCAATTACTTTTTTATAGAGATATAAAAACACAAGCTGAAGCTGAAAAGTTTTTAAACCCTGATTATGAAAAACACTCTTATGATCCTTTTTTAATAAAAGGAATGGATTTAGCCGTGGAGAGAATCTTAAAAGCTTTTAAAGAAAATGAAAAGATATTAATTTATAGTGATTATGATGCAGACGGAATTCCAGGAGCAGTAATTTTGAGTGATTTTTTTAAGAAAATAGAATTTAAAAATTATGAAGTTCATATTCCTAATCGTTTAAGAGAGGGTTATGGGTTGAAAACAGAAACTATTGAAAAATTAAAGACAAGAGATATTGATTTAATTATTACTATTGATGGTGGAATTACTGATGTGGAGCCAGTCAAAAAAGCTAAAGAGTTAGGAATTGACGTGATTATTACCGATCACCATATGGTGAATGGAGAATTGCCTCCAGCTGATGTGATTTTGAATTCAAAACAAGAGGACGATAATTACCCTGATGATATGTTGTGTGGGGCAGGTCTGACTTTTAAATTAGTTTTAGCCCTTATTAAAAAAGGGGACTTTAGTACCTTGCCTACCGGCAGGCAGGTCAATAAAGGTTGGGAAAAATGGTTATTAGATATGGTTGGTTTAGCTACGATTTCTGATATGGTTCCTCTCAAGAATGAAAATAGATTATTGGCTCATTATGGCCTAATGGTTTTGAGAAAATCTCCTCGCCCTGGGTTACAAAAATTACTACAAAAAGCTTGGATAAAACAACATCAAATAGTTGAGGAGGATATTTCTTTTATGATTGCTCCGCGAATCAATGCTGCTTCAAGAGTATCAGACCCTCGGATTGCTTATGATTTACTTTCTGCCACAAATGAAATTGAAGCAGGACAATTGGCTGAAGAATTAGATATATTAAACAATAAGAGAAAAACCTTGGTGGCTACTGCTGTTAGAAAAGCCAACAAAAAGATTAAAGAAAGGGGAGTGAAAGATGTGGTGGTAATCGGCGACCCTGAATGGAATGTTGGCTTGTCTGGATTAATAGCCTCTTCTTTACAAGGTGAATATAACCGACCTTGTTTTGTTTGGGGAACTGATGAAAATGGAAAATATTGTGGTTCTTGTCGAGCAGAAAATATTGATTTGTTGGAATTAATGAATTTAGTGGAAAAAGATGTTTTCGAACATTTAGGTGGACATAAAATGGCAGGGGGCTTTGGGGTTAATTCAGAACAGATTCACTTTTTAGAAGAGAAAATTTTAACCGCTTATAAAAATATAGAAAGTAAAATTGAGCAGGTAGAATTGTTTGTTGATAAAAAATTAAGTTTAGATGATATTAATTGGGATAATTATAATTTGATAGAAAAGATGGCTCCTTTTGGTATGGGAAATAAAAAACCTTTATTTTTATTTGAGGGTGTAGAAATTTTTGGAGAAAAGGCTTTTGGAAAAACTATGAATCATCTAGAATTGGTTTTTAAAAACTCTAAAAATCAAAAAATAAAAGCCATTGGTTTTTTTAGTGATTATGTGGAAGATAAAAATACTTTGTTGGAGATAGGACAGAAAATAAATTTTTTGGCTCATATAGAAAAAAATACCTTCGGCGGAGTTAATGAGTTGAGACTACGAATTGTCGAAATCATAAAATAAGATTTCCACAGTTTTAATATCTTTTATTAAAAAAAGTTAATATAATTAAATTATCATGAAGAGTTTACCTAAAAATCCAAAACCTCATATTGGGGAAGATACGCTTCCTGTAGGTTTGTTTAAAATTGATAAAAATGCTGTAGAAAGGGCTGTGAAATTAATAAAAGAAAATAAGCATTTAATAGATGAATATAGAAAAAAAGAGAAATATATTTTTGAATAAATCTGATATAAGTTTTTTAAAAAATCATTATCTATTTTTAGATAATGATTTTTTGTCTATGTTGTTCTATAAAAACGATTTTCTTAAAGACTTTATTTCTATATTTAATAATAGTGAAATTAGCCTATTAATAGATCCTTTTGTTGAATTTGAATTTTTAAGAGAAGTTTTTCTTCCAAAACAGCAAAAATTAAAGGAAAACTTTTTATCTGAGGATTTTTTTACTTCAGTTGAAAATCATCAAGAAGTATTTTTAAAACTACAAGAAAATGCTATATTGCTTTCTCGTATTTATGCTCATCAAAATAATAATAATAAAAAAACTGGTAGTAGTTTTGTTGACTTATTTTTGGCTGCCAGATCTATGCTTTTGAAAAATTCCTGTATTATTACTGGGAATAAAAAAGATTTTCCTTTGTTTGTTTTTGATACTTTGGCCGTGTTGAATTTAGAAGAAGATGAAGGGTCTTTAAAGTCTTTTTGTGTCTTAAAATTTAATGAGAAAAAATTTAGTTCATGTTTATTAAAATATAATAAACTTCATTCATAAAAGAAAATATTTAATTCGTGATATAATTTCCCTATGAAAAAATACAAAATATTTACAGATGGAGGTTCAAGAGGTAATCCAGGTATCGCTGGAGCAGGAGCAGTTATATATGATGAAGACGGAAATGAGTTAAAAACTGTTTCAAAACATCTCGGTAAAAAAACAAATAATTGGGCTGAATACGAAGCTGTAATTTTAGGACTACAATTAGCTCATAGAATTTTTGAGGATAAGACTGTTGATATAAAGTTTGAAATTAAAATGGATAGCCAATTAGTACAAAGACAATTAAAAGGTGAATACCGAGTAAAGGAAGAAACTTTAAAAGAACAATTTCTAAGAGTTCATAATTTGATAGTAAAATATTTTCCTAATATAAAATTCACTCATATTCCTCGAGCAGAAAACAAGAGAGCAGACGAGTTGGCGAACATCGCGATGGATGAAGCTTAGTTTTTAGATGTTAGGAAATTAGCTAATTAAAGATTATTAAAACCACTTAAAACTATTTAAGTGGTTTTAAAGTTGTTTTTAATTTTTGTTCGTGGTAATTTGAACTTAGTGTTTTTTTGAATTAATTTAAAAATAGGAAATAAAAAAATGAATTATTACTCTATTGTAAATTTTTCAACTTTGTCTATTGTCGGATATTGTGTGGGGAGTTCTAGCGAAGATGTCTGTAAAAGATTTGGCTTTGGTGAAGACGGTAAGGTTTTAAAAACAAAAAAAATAAATGGAGAAACTTTATTTTTTCGATTAATGACAAGGGAAGAGGGTTCAAATAAAATTAATATGAATTTTATCGAAACAAAAAAGATTTTGAAAAAAATTTCTGCTAAAATATACTCAGTATGAATTTTCCTTATTTCTCATTTTCTGTTTTTTCATTTATTCTTGGAGTGGCTTTTTGTTCTCTTTGGAACTTAGGATTTTCATTTTCTATTTTCTTAATTTTATTAGGTTCTGTTTTGTTTTTAATAAATAAGCGAGATTTTTCTGGAGGAAAATCTCGCTATCTTTCTTGTTCGACCAGAGGTTTAGGTCTGTATCTTATTTTTTTTCTATTATTTTTTGGTTTAGGTTTTTTACGCTGTGCTGTTTCAGAAAAGATATTGAACAAAAATGTTTTGCAGGATTATGTAGAGAAAGATGTTTCGCTAATAGGAGTTATTGTAGATGAGCCAGATCAAAGAGAAAATAATACAAAATTAGTTTTTGAAGTGACAGATTTTGTGGAGCAAAATTCGTCTGAAGAGGATGAGCAAGATTGTAATTCTCTGGATTGCTTCACAAGCTCGCAAAGACAGAGAGCGGAGTTTCCCGTTACGGAAAGCGAAGCTTTGTCGGGCAGGCAAGTTCGCAAGGAGAAGAGTGCAACGGAGCGACGCGATGGTCCTGAAAAAATTTCATTAAAGACTCGCATTCTCTTAACTGTCCCGCATTACCCAGAGTATGTTTATGGGGACGAAATCGAGGTTACAGGGTTGTTGGGCATACCCAAAAATTTCAAAACTGAAAATGGGAGAACTTTTGATTATGTTAATTACCTAGCTAAAGATAAAATTTTTTATGTGATGTACTCTCCTCAAACAAAACTACTCTCAAAAAAGAATGGAAATATAATCAAAGAAAAATTATTTCAGCTAAAGAATTCATTTCTATCTAAGGTGCAAAAAACCATTCCTGAACCCCAAGTGTCTCTTTTAGGAGGACTATTGTTAGGTGCGAAACAGTCTTTAGGTGCAAAGCTACAAGAGGATTTCAGAAAAGTTGGTTTAATTCATATCGTAGTTTTGTCTGGCTATAATGTTTCAATCATTGCTGATTTTATGCTAGCTATATTTTCATTTCTTCCGAGAATGATAGCTTTATCTTTCGGAGCTCTGTCTATCATAGCTTTTGCTGTTATGGTTGGAGGTTCTGCAACTATCGTTAGGGCATCTATTATGGCTTTGTTGGTAGTGTTGGCCCGAGCGACAGGAAGAACATCCGAAGTTACCAGAGCATTATTTCTAGCTGGCTTTGTAATGGTGTTACACAACCCGCAGATAGTTGTCTTTGATCCTTCTTTTCAATTATCATTCATGGCAACATTAGGTTTGATAGTTTTATCCCCTCGGATAAATGAGTCTTTTAAATTTATTCCAGAAAAATATCATTTAAGAGAATCAGTGGTAGCAACAATTTCTACTCAGATATTTGTTTTGCCTCTCTTGTTGTTTATGATGGGGGAGTTATCTTTGATAGCTGTGTTTGTTAATCTCTTGGTTTTAATGTCAGTACCTTTTGCAATGTTGTTTGGATTTTTCACAGGATTATTTTCATATATTTGGATTGGGCTTTCTCTTCCTTTTGCTTATGTTACACATTTTTTGTTGAGTTACGAATTAAAGGTAGTCGAAATATTTGCTCAGATTCCTTTTGCTTCAATCAAAGTTCCGTACTTTCCACTTTGGTTGATGTTGGGAATTTATATTTTATTTTTTATTTTCTGGATCGCTTCGTCTCAGGTTCCTCGCGAAGACGAATAAAACGAAGTTTTATTCGTTACGGATTTTACTATGTGAAATTCGTCCTTGCGAGAAGTGGAGCGTAGCGGAACGACGAAGCAATCCAGAGTTCCGTCTATTTTTTGTACTTGCTTGATAAGTTAAAATTTCTTGCATTTTTTTTCCTTTAGATGTATCAATATATTCAGGAAGAGAACTTATTGTGAGTTCTTTAAAAGTTCAATGTGATTTTATCACAAACATTTAATTCATACCTGACGACCAAAACAAGGTCTAGGGGACTGGAGGAAAAATGGACAAAAGAGATGAAGAAAGATTGCAAAGGTTTTTTGATTTAACAAAGAGGCAAATTATTATCAGAGGCGTTTTGGAAAATCAAAATGATTCCAATCCAATATTGGGTTGGAAACATAGTGGACTGATTCAGTTTATTACTTATTTGGAACCCGATAATGGGCTTAAGGGTTTTTTTGCAAGAATTTCTCTTGAGATTGGTTTTAATAAAAATCTTTCATTTGTAAAAAGTGGAAAGATTTCTTTTTATAATGATCTCTCTACTCTTGTTTCAAAAACAAAAATTGATTCAAATTTCTCTCAGACTCCTTATTCAAGTTTTGAATTAATTCAATTGAATAAAGGTTTTGTTATTGACGATGAGTATTTTGATGAAGATCCCTGTTCAATAATTCTTTGTAATGCGATAAGAGAATTACATATTAAAAATCTAAGCAATATATTAATTCTTCAATATGTTAACAATCTCATCAACCGTATAGCCTGTCGAGATTTAACTGTTGAAAAACAAGAATTAACTTCATTATGGACATATAATAAGAGTGGAGTTCGGAGAAAATTCATAAAAAGGCTTGAGGGTTTTTACTCAGAACATTTAAAAAGCTTTTATTCCAACCAAGTCAATTCCATTGGTTTAGTTTTAAGATAAAATTAAATCTACTACAACTAAAGAGTGCTGAATCCTATTCTGCACTCTTTTTATTTTTCCACTTTTAATCTTGTACCTTCTATATTTTGCTATGTTATAATTCATTTATTAATATTAATATAGAAAGTAACGGGTTTATGATGGAAGATGGAAAAAATTGCAAAGCAATTTTTTGACTTTCGACTTTATAGACCTGCCTGCCGGCAGGCAGGCTTTATAGACTTTCGACTAACTTTTTATGGATTTTCAAAATATGTTTAAAAAATTTGATTTCAAAACTTTTCTAAAGTTTGCTGGAATCGGAGTGTTCACCTTATTAATTTTAGGACTTCTAGTTTCTCTAGGTTCTTTCGCTTTTAGAACTGCATTCAACACACCTCGTTATGCTATGGATTCTGTTTCTTATAACGGTTATGGTGGGGGATATATGATGAAGGACGAAATGATGGATATGGATTATAAATTGTCTACACGAAATGTGGCTTACCCAATACCTGTTGATGGTGGATATGTAGCCGGTTCTGATTTAGAAGATTTTGAAATTACAGAATACAATGCCTATATTCAAACTGCCAGATTAGAAAAAACTTGTGGAGAAATTGAATCATTAAAATCACGAGAAGACGTAATTTTTGAAAATGCGAATAAAGGGGATAGATATTGTAATTACACATTCAAAGTAGAAAAAGAAAAGGAAGATGAGATCTTGGAAATTATCAAAGATATGAAACCAGAAGATTTGAATGTTAATACTGAAACAATCAAAAAACAAATTGCTGACTTCACCAGTGAAGAAGAAATCTTAACCAAGAGATTGGAACAAGTTGAAACAACTTTAGAAGAAGCTCAAGATGCTTATGATGAAGTTACCCGTCTTGCAACCAATTCAAGTGACGTAGAATCTTTAGCAAAAATAATCAATGATAAAATTAATTTAATTGAAAGATTAACCACAGAAAGAATAAATACAAAAAATAATCTAGATAGAATTACTAGAGCTAAAGCAGACCAATTAGAAAGATTAGATTATACATTCTTCTCTGTTTCTGTTTCAGAAAATCTAATTGTTGATTTCCAAAGAATTAAAGATTCATGGGAAATGGAATTAAAGAATTTTGTAACAGAGTTCAATAATTTATTACAAGGGTTAACAATTAAGTTATTATCCTTCGGGTTGATTCTTGTTCAGATTGCAATTTACTTAACCCTAGCATTATTGATTGGAAAATACGGATGGAGATTTATAAAATTTGTTTGGAAGAAGTAAAAAAAGATTTAAGATTTAAGATTTAGGAATTAAGGTTTAAGAAGGGTGTCGTGCTAAAGCACGACACCTTTTTTGTAACTAAATAAATTTAGTCTAAATGTAGGAGGAATTGTAATTTTGTCTCTGCGAGAAAATTTTTGAGAGATAGCATTTCCTTTGGAAATAGCATCTCTTAAAAATTGACGAAGCAGTCTAGTAAATAAAAAAACTCAGTCGGAAACTTTGAAAAAGTTTCCGACTGTTTTTTATTGCGCTTCTTTGGATAGCATATCTCTTTGCCTTATCCAAGTATCTAAATTTTTTTGTAAATTTATATAAATTTTTTGTCTGTCGTTAGAAAAAAGATGAGCATTATCTACCAACTCCTCTAACTTTTTTGTTATTTGTTTAGAGAGATATTGATAATCTTTTTCTTCAAAAAAACCCCGCCTTTTCGATTCTAAAATAATATCACATAAATTGGTAACGTTTTTCATTATAATAAAAACTGTATCTAATTCAATTATATTTCTATTTTCTAAAATATAATCTGCTTTACAATTTACTAATTCAGAAAAAAATTCTCCAGGTGTCATTTCCATATCTGCCCTCCTCAACTTGTTTTTGAAAAATTACTTCTAAATATAATTTACAGGTAAATATTATAAAAATCAAATAAAAAATAACCCAGTCTGCTCGTGACAGACTGGGCTAGGGCCAGGGGATTTGGCAATGTAAAAATGTTTAGGTCATAGATATACTGCGTATCGGCGGTGTCTCATTGGAACCTCCAAAAAGAGGAATAAAAGATACTTTGCTAGGAACCTTTTCTTTCTTGACCTAGCAGATCCAAATATAATACTACTGAAAAAAATACTAAACCTTTTAACTGAATCTGTCAAGTCTTTAATAAATTCTAAGGGTAAAAGGAAGATATCGTAAAATACTATCGCCTTCTTTTAATTCATCTGGTATAGGTGGGTGTTTCTTGTTTAAGACAATTGTTTTTTGTCTTTTGAGTTGGAGGAGTTTATTTTCTTGAGTAGCTTGTTTTTTAGCATCTGTATTTTTCATATATTTCTCCTTTTGTTTTTTATTTATGAACAGACTAAATTAATCTTAAAGGAAAGAATAAAAAGAAGCAAACAAAAATATTTTTTGCGATTCGTTTTTTTTTTTTTTTTTTTTTTTTTTTTTTTTTTTAT
>JAHITU010000016.1 GCA_018817595.1 Patescibacteria group bacterium | reverse complement strand
TCGCTCGTTGGCTAAAGGCCGCGGACTACGTCCGCCGTTAGCCTCCGTCGCAAGGGCGACGTCGTCTAACAGCGGACTATCCAAAATACCTTCCATCATCTATGATGATTTCAGGTACTTCGGATCAGTCCGCGGCCTTTAGGCGCCATATTACTCGGCGGGCTTTCAAAAACGAATGAAAAGGGTCGGCTAATTTACAAAAATTAATAAACTTCTTTTTATTTACACTATATAACATGAATCCTGAACAAAAAGTTCTTAATAGAATAATAAAGAAATGTAAGAATTCAAAATATCTCTCAAATTTTCTAATTAAGAATTTCTCACTTGAAGAATTCCGAAATAAAGTTCCTGTTGTAACCTATTCAGATATAGAACCATTCATAAATAGGGCATACAATGGAGAAAAAAATATTTTTTCTAAAGACAAAATCTTAATTTGGGGAATGACTAGCGGAACTACTGGAAAACCTAAATTAATTCCCCACACGAAAAATTCTTTAAAGCTTTACAAAAGGAAGATGAATTCATTTTTTCTAAAATTAATATGGAATAATCCCACTATAATTAAAGGAAAAATTTTAATCTTAACAGGTCGTTATTGTAATTGGAAAAGCCCAAAGGGTTTGGTTGTTGGTTCAATATCTGGAATAATGTCCTCAAAAATTCCTAGTTTGTTTAGTAATCATGTTTTATATAATCCAATTGAATTGGATAAAATATCGGATGACAAACGGTTTTCTAATATTGCGAAGAAAACATTAAAGGAAAATATTTCTATGATTGCTTCATCAAGTGCAACTTATCTATTAGGATTCTTTGAAGAGATTAAATCCATATCAAAGAAGGAAATAAAGGATATTTGGCCAAATCTAAAGATTATTTCTTGCCCATGTGGAGGGCATTATAGAGATCAAATTGATGAAATTTCAAAAATTCTGCCTAATGTAAAAATAATAGATACAGGTCTTGGCTCCACTGAAGGATATTTTTTTGTTTCTGAAGGTGGAAGAGAAACAATAGGCGTTCCTCACAGAAAAGATTATCTTATTGAATTATTAGATTCTAAAACAAAAAAGGTATTAACAATAGATGAAACAGATCTGAACAAAACTTATGAATTAGTAATTAGCACAATTAACGGAATTCTCAGATATAGAATTGGAGATTATGTACAAGTTATAAAAAGAAAAAACAAGATACTTCTAAAATTTGTAGATAAAAAATTATCTGAAATTTCAATTTTTGGAGAAAGAATGACCCAAATACAATTAACTGATTCTTTTTCCACTGTAAAGAAGAAATACAATTTAGAAAAAAACAAATTTATTTTTATTGCGCCTTCAAAAGACAGTAATTATAATAGATTCTACTTAATTATTTCTTTAACAAAAAAATTAGACCTAAAAAACATTCAAGAAGAAATAGAAAATCAATTACAAAACAATAATATAAATTACAAAAACATCAGAATTATGACAAAATTACTCAAGTCGTTAAAGATTAACGTTGTTTCAGAAAAAATATTTAATCAAATTGAAAAAGAAGTATATAAAAATAAATTCTTGGGGCAAGGAAGAAAAAAAGAAGTTTATATTCCAGAAAATACCAAATTTTATAAACAATTCTTAACAAACGAATGATTAAATGTGAAAAACAATTAGCCGACCCTTAAAAATAGAAACTAGAAAGCCCGCCTGCGTCATACGCTGCGGATTTCTTTCAGAAATCCTTGGGGACGCTGCGCTTTCGCTTCACTGCGTTACGCTCACCCTCACATAACAAGGGATAAAAGGAAAATTGCTCGGCTCGCAATTTTCCCAAATTTTCTCCGTTTCACTCCGCAAAACATCGCATATACTGAAACGTTAGCCAACATCGCTTCGCTCGTTGGCTAAAGGCCGCGGACTACGTCCGCCGTTAGCCTCCGACGCTAAAGCTACGAAGGACAAGCGCCCAATTGTTTTAAAAAATTTTCAAATTTCTTTTCGCTAAAACGAAGAGC
>JAHITU010000015.1 GCA_018817595.1 Patescibacteria group bacterium | reverse complement strand
TTTTCTCATATGAAGAAATTATTAAAAAACCATAATGGTTTAAGAAACGAATTGAGAGAAAAGTTAGTTGATGATTATTTGAATAAAAAAGATTGAGATTCCGCCAAATTTAAGCACCCGTTTTTGATATTAAGTCAAAAATTAACAACTCAAGTCGTTGAGTTGTTAAATTTTTTATTCTTTTATTTTCTTATTATATTATTATATATAATAATATAATGAATTTATCTAACCTAAAATCTAAAATTTTTAATTCGTTAATTTAAGAACCCTTAAATTATCGCTTACTTGCTTCCAAAATCGGTAATCCTGCTTCTGTTGGAACATAGATTACTTGCATTTGATTTGTTTGTAAACCATTGATCCATAGATATCTTAAATATTCATCATTTCCCTCCAATGACCCAGCAATAATATCATTAGCTTCAGCCACTCCTTTTGCTCTTTCTACTTCTGCTTCTGCTTCTAAAACAGCAGACTCTTTTTTCGCTTTAGCTTCTTCTACCGCAATTTGACGAGACCATTCAGCTTCCTTAAATAAAGCTTTTCCACTTAATTCCTGAGTCCATACTTTATATTGAGGAATTGCCCACAGCATCAGTAAAACAAAAACAACTATTACTCCAATACCCCACAATGATAATTTATTTCTATTCATCCCGTTAGAGATAATCTGCTATTAACAGACAATCTTGGTTAAATTATTAATTTATTATTTCCCGAATAAAAGATCTTATATATTTAATCTCTAACGGGATTCATAATTTTATTTCTTAATTGTTAATCATTCAAATTTTAACCTAAAACCTTATTTTTTTCCACCCAAAAAAAATATTACTATTCCAACCTGCCTGCTGGCAGGCAGGTCGATTAGAACAATAAAGGTTAAAAACAAAATAATCCTATCGATAGGACTATTTTAATATTTATTCTCTACTATTACTCGAAAATCTTTTAAACAAATCACTACACTAAACTCACGACCGTGAGTTTAGTGCAATAATTTATTTACCAAACATAAAAAGGCGAGGCTTTAGCCTCGCCCTTACTAAAAGTTAAAAGCTAATTTCCTAATCTACTAACCTATCCTTCCTCCACGAAGAACTCTAACTCTTTCTTCCACTGGTGGATGAGTCATAAACATCTTTGCAATAAAGCTAGTTTTATTTTTTCTCTTATAAGGATTTGAAATAAATAAATGAGCAGTAGCATTTGAAGCCCTTTTAAAAGGAACAGTACTGGAAGAAATCTTTTCCAAAGCACTCGCTAAACCAGAAGGATTATGAGTTAAGGAAGCCGAAGAAGCATCAGCCAAAAATTCTCTTTTTCTTGAGATAGCTAATTGGATTATCATAGCAATAAAAGGAGATAAAATAGCTAACACAATACCAATGATTGCCATTCCAGAACCAGCTGCATTGTTATCATTGTCCTTGAATCCTCCAAAGATGGACATTCTCAAAAAGAAATCTGACAGAATAGAAATAAACCCAACCAACACCACTACAACAGTAGAAATTAAAATATCATTATTTTGAATATGAGAAAGCTCGTGGGCGATAACCCCTTCTAATTCTCTCTGATCCAAAGCGTTCAAAAGACCTTGGGTAACTGCCACAGCAGAATTCTTAGCATTTCTGCCTGTAGCAAAAGCGTTCATAGCTTGATCGTTCATTATATATAATTTGGGAATAGGTAAATGAGCTTGGCGACACAATCTTTCCACCATATCAAACAATTCCCTATTATCTTCTCTTTTGATAGCTTTGGCTCCTGACATTTTTAAAACCACCTTATCAGAAAACC
The DNA here is from genome assembly GCA_018817595.1 of Patescibacteria group bacterium. GTDB lineage: Bacteria > Patescibacteriota > Minisyncoccia > Phycocordibacterales > UBA12079 > JAHITU01. The sequence goes on along the minus strand of JAHITU010000015.1, from coordinate 2,707 downwards.
AATAGGAAAAAATATTCATCAACAAAGAAAAACCTACAGCGAAATATAAGATATTAGAATTACCCATTAATTCAGAAAAAACCCAACCAATTCCAATTACCAATATTAAAAACAAAGACATCAATAAATATGTCTTTCGAATGTTTTCAGATTTTTGAGCTTGAATGTTCATCCCGTTAGAGATAGTTTATCCTTAGATAAACGTTCTTAAATTAATTATTAATATTTGTTTTCTATTTTTCTTAAAATTATAATTTTATGTCTTTCTCTCAAAATCTCTAACGGGATTCATAATGTTAATTAATATTTATGACCTTTTTGTTTATTGAATTCGTATTTTATTTTTTCAAATTTTTCTTTTGATACCTCTGTATTTGTTGTAATACTATCTTCTACCTCAATAATTTCAGCATCATTTGTTTCTGTATCATAAATAGCAAAGGTAGAAAGTCCAGTTTTATAAGCTCCAATTTCACCAGGATTCACTACTAAACAATCATTAATTCTTTCCTTATGTTTTAAATGATTATGTCCATAAAATACAGCGTCATAATCTCCAGATTTAGCCATTGATTTAGCAATAAGCGGAAAATGAGTTAAAAATATTTTTCTATTATCTATTTCTAAAATATCATAGGTCTCAAAACCAATTTCCATGTTACTTATTTCTGCTAATGCAAATTTAGTAATTAAACATTTATCCCCATCATTATTCCCCCAAATAGCAAATACTGGTATTGGTGAAGCACATAATATTCCAGAAATTGCCGCACCAACAAAATCACCTAAAAATAAGATCTTTTCGATATTCTTATAATTACTTATTTTTTCTAATACTAGAACTAAATTATGAGCATTATCGTGAACATCTGATATTATTGCTATTTTCATAAACTTATTATATCAAAAAATACGAGAATACATAATAAAAAAAACGCTAATGCATTTTTTTATTATTTTGTGCCAAGGGGGAGACTTGGTCCCCAGTTCTAATTATTTTAGTTCGCTTCGCTCCTAAAATAATAAGAACTCTTGACCTCGCTCACTCAAATTTTTCTTCCGCTGTCGCTCCAGAAAAATATATTTCGTTCGTTTCAAGTCTCCCCTCAACGACAAAAATATACTCCACAAATACTTCGTATTTGTTCCGTTATTTTTGTGCCGAGGGGGAGACTTGGTCAGGAGTATTTTTTCTGACTAAAAAATCTCACGACCCTGGCTCGTGGCGTTCGCCTTGTTCTCCTTTCAGTCGAACAAACTCACGCATCACTCCGCCCTTCAAGTCTCCACGAGAGCAAAGCAGTTTGCTCTCTCCCTCGTCAAAAATTCTCGCTTCGCTCTAATTTGTGCCGAGGGGGAGACTTGAACTCCCACAGATTGCTCTACTAGTTCCTAAGACTAGCGCGTCTACCAATTTCGCCACCTCGGCATGCACAATTTCTTTATTTAATTTTATATACTATATCAGAAACTAGTAGAGAACTCTACTAGCCCTATTTTCTATCTCACTATCGTTCGATAACGAAAATTTTTTCTTCCTGAAAAATCGGATGAAAAGCAAAGAAATTTGCTTTTCATTCGCTCGACTAGCGCGTCTACCAATTTCGCCACCTCGGCATGCACAATTTATTCAATTTCAATAGAATTCTAACAAATAACTAACAAAAATACTAGTTCAATAATTTCATTCTAACTTCGTACTCCGACTACGAAATTAAGTTACCCATTAATTTCGTAGTCGGAGTACGAAATTGTTAGATAACTTAAATTTTCTCTATTAATAAGTTTTCATCCAAACTTAATCTATCATTTAATCTTTTACTCACAACTCCTTTTACAACACTTTCAGCAAATTCCTTATACTCCTTTATATTTCCATTATATCTATCTAATAAAATAGATTTATTACAAATAATATCTTTATTTTCATCAATAAATTCTTCCCAACTACTTTTCCAAAACATTTTCTTATCCTTATTTTCTAACTTAGTAGTCCGACTACTAAGTTGATGAATACGATTATTTAAATTTACATAAGCTCCTAAATAAGTTAAATATTTATCCGAATTTATAAGAATAGATTTATATTTACCCTGAAATAAAACTCCTGTTCTACGATATTTTTCATTAAAATACCTTGTATAACCTCCACTTAATCTTTGTATAAATTTTTCAATTCCTCCTTCTATTAAAGGAGTTAATATAAAGTGATAATGATTAGGATTTAAGCAGTAGCAAACAACATCAACCAACTTAGTAGTCGGACTACTAAGTTCATTTTTATACTGATTAATTTGCAAACTACCTATTGGATCTAAAACATTAAACTTGTCCATACTTTTTAAAAACCTTTCTAAATCCCATTTATCTTTAAAAATAATTCTTTTATCAGTTCCTCTGTTGTATATGTGATAATATTCACCAATTACAAATGGATCTTTTCTCATACATAATATATTACATTAATTTCGTAGTCGGAGTACGAATTCCTGTGGATAAATCAATGATTTTTATACTTTTCGTACTTTTCGTACTCCGACTACGAAAATATATCTTTTTTTAAATACTTGTTAACATTGCAGCAATAGAGTTTACACATTAATCTGTGTAGATGAATAAATTTGATGCAAAATATATGTCTCTAAAAGAGAAAAAATTAAAACAAGTTATTAATAAAGAAAAAACTATTATTAAAATAGCTGAAGAG
>JAHITU010000001.1 GCA_018817595.1 Patescibacteria group bacterium | reverse complement strand
TTTTTTTTTTTAAAAAATTTTTTAAAAAAAAAAGTTATCAACATATTTTTTTTTGCAAAAAAGTTATAAAATTATAGTAGCTAAGAAATAAAAATAAAAGTTGGTCGTTTTTATTTTTACTTCATAAAAAAAGTTGGCTTAATCTGCCTTAAAAAATATTTCATACTTTTTATTATAGGTGCTGTATTTTTTGAAAAAGATTTTTAAATATGGTTAAAGCAAAAAAAGCTGTTAAAAAGAAAGTAGTTAAAAAAGCTGTTAAGAAAACAGTTAAGAAAGCTACTAAAAAAGCAGTTAAAAAAGTTACTAAAAAGAAAGTAACTAAAAAACCAGTTAAGAAAGTTACAAAGAAAAAAGTAGTAAAGAAGGTTGTTAAGAAAGTAGCTAAAAAGAAAGTAGTGAAAAAGAAGAAATAAAGATTCTAGAATCTTTGTTTAAAAAACATCAATCGCAAGGTTGGTGTTTTTTTTGTTGTAGTGGAGACGGCGGGAGTCGGTCACGAATCACTAATTCTTTTATTCGTCCTTCGGACTCTAAAAGCCTAAGTGTTCGCGACCCCACCTCGCGACAATTTTCTTTTTTTCGGTTAATATCTAAAAAAAAGAAAATCGTAGACCGCTCCGGTTTTCAACTCCCACTCGCAAGGCACGCAGGTGTTTTTTAAAAATGGTGGGAATCGGTCCCCAGTTCTAATTATTTTAGTTCGCCCTGCCTGCCGGCAGGCAGGTTCGCTCCTAAAATAATAAGAACTCTTGACCTCGCTCACTCGTTTTTTCTTCGCTTCGCTACGAAAAAATATACTCGTTCGTTTCGATTCCCGCCGTCTCGAGATGGCGGGAATCGGTCACGAGTTACTAAGTAAAATTATTCGTTCGCAGGCTCACTCTAATTTTACTAAGTACTCTCGACCCCGACTCAGAAAATCTCGGATTTTCTTCCGTCTTTCGATTCTTATATAGTGGGAATCGGTCTCCAGTTCTAATTATTTTAGTTCGCTTCGCTCCTAAACTAATAAGAACTCGCGACCCCGCTCACTCGTTTTTTTCTTCGCTTCGCTACTAAAAAATACACTCGTTCGTTTCGATTCCCGCCATCTCTCACAAACACAAACGACACCAAAGCTAATGCTTTGGTGTCGGTGTTTGTGGAGACGGCGGGAATCGAACCCGCATGTGATGATAATTTTGGAATGAATTTACAATATATATTTTATTTTTTGTGTTTAGAGAAAATAAGTTAGAAATAAACAAAACCTTATAATCTCGATTTTCTTAGTTTCGGAAATTTAGCGAAAAAATTAAATTTCTATATCCTAAAAATATTATGCCGAAATAGATTATTTAGAAATTCATCTAGATGACACCAGTCGCTTTAAAGCGAATTATGGACTTTTCGTTTAACGAATTAAGCGAACGCCAATGCTGGAGCAGTGAAGTAAGGTGAAACCATTCTTCCTGCTGTTTTAGTTAAGTCTGCACTTAAGCTGTTCTATTTTTTTACGAGCTTAATAGAATACTCGATATTGCACATAACAAAAGGAAACCACCAGCGAAGCCAGTCATCCCCCTAAAACATTTTATTTTGTAAATTGAAATTTACAAAATAAAATGTTCGGGCGAACATCTATTTAATTTTTTGATAAAAATTAAATAGATGTTTTAGCCACTGAACACAATAAAATGCTTTAGGTGAATGATTGGATCTTGTTTTCTTTTTAATGTTTTTTCTGGATTGCTTCCCCAGCACTTTGTTACAACTATATAAATAAAATTTATCAAAAAATAAATAATAATTTTTAAAATAAAAGTAGGTAATTTAATTCAAAGTGCTGGATCGCAAAGACGAAGAGTAAATCTTTTCGTTAAGGATTTTGCGAAGCAAAATCCGTCTCTGCGAGAAGTGAAGCGTAGAGGAACGACGAAGCAGTCCAGTTTTTAATTTTTCAAAGATCTAACGGTCTAGAGCTCCCTTTATTTCTCTATCGGAATCCCTCTTCATATCTTTCTTTTTGATGTCTTCTCTGTGGTCGTATTTCTTTTTTCCACGAACCACTGCTATTTCTATCTTGATTTTATTTCCCTTATTATACAGTGAAAGTGGTATAATTGTCAATCCTTTCTGGGATTCCTTATCCATTAGCTCTGAAATTTGTTTTTTGCTAAGTAAAAGGGTTCTATTTCTAAGAGGGTCGTAGTCTTCGGGAGTATTATTTGGTTGGTATGGTGGAATATTAAGGTTAAAAAGAAGAGCTTCTCCTCCACGAATACCAATGTAGGTTCCTTCTAAGGAAGCCTTGTTGTTTTGAATAGATTTCACCTCAAAACCAAGCAATTTGATTCCTGCCTCATATTTTTCCAATATTTCATACTTTAGACCAGCTTTTTTATTTTTTGCGTATGTAGTCATGCCTTTATGGTAGCATTTATTATTTGTTTTTGGTATATTCAGTTTAGATATGTTTCTTATAAAACAAAGGAGGGTATATGAACAAAATTGAAAGAGTAACAACTGAAATGTTTTCTTCAACTTTAAGAAAGGTTATGATATTAACCGCCACAAATTGTTTTAATAAATTTGATCATACTATTGTTTGGGCAATAGATATGATGTATCAGAGATTTATTAAAAAATTAAAAACAGGAGAAATTAGAAATTTTAAACACCCTCATTCAGTAAGAATCGTAAAAGGATTTTTTTTGGCACCAGGGGTTTTGTTAAAAAAAGGAGATGTTTTTTCTTCCCATTCTGGAAAATGGGAGGTCTGTAATAGCTCTGTTGTTGACACAATTTTAACAGAGGATGAATTCATATGGGTTCGTCCTGCAAAAAAATAATCAGGTTAGTCCCCCTTTTAAAAATCTTAACAAGATTTTTAAAAGGGGGACTTTGATGTATAATAGATTGGAAAAATAAAAACTAAAAATTGTAAAAAATATGGCAAAAAAACATAACACAAAAAATAATAATAAAAAAAGTAGCCCAATCAAACTTAAGAACAAATCATTCTTAGGTTTGAATTTAAGTAAAAAACCTACTAAATTTGGGTTTTTAAAAAATATTTTTAATACAATTATAATTTTCTTGTTGATTTTGATAGCCTACTCAATGATTCAAGAGGGAAATAAGGAGATTGAAGAAATTTCTATTTCTGAATTAGTCAGTGGAATTACAGCGGGGGAGGTGCAATCTATTGAAATAGAAGGAGAAAAGCTTTCTGTTCTATATATAGATGAAACTATTAAAGAAGCTAAAAAAGAAACAGAGTCTTCACTTTCTGAATCTCTAATCAATTATGGAATCACACCTGAACAATTAAATACAATTAATATAGTAGTTAAAAAAGAATCAGGACTTCAATTTATGTTGTTGATGTTAGCCCCTTTCTTAATCCCAGTTTTATTTATCTTCATTTTCTTTTGGTATATCTCAAGACAAGTCAAAGGTTCTAGTATGCAAGCTTTTTCTTTTGGAAGTTCTAAAGCTCGTCTAACAGACCCAAAAGACACAAAACAAAAAGTGACTTTCAAGGATGTAGCCGGAGTAAAAGAAGCTAAAGAAGAATTATCTGAAATAGTAGATTTTCTAAAAAGTCCTAAAAAGTTCTTGGATATTGGAGCAGAAATTCCTAAAGGAGTTTTGCTAATGGGAGCTCCTGGAACTGGGAAAACTTTGTTAGCTAGGGCTGTGGCAGGAGAAGCTAATGTCCCATTCTTTTCTATTTCTGGTTCTGAATTCGTAGAAATGTTTGTAGGGGTAGGTGCTTCAAGAGTGCGGGATCTATTTGGTGTGGCTAAAAAAATGGCCCCCTCAATTATTTTTATTGATGAAATTGATGCTGTCGGAAGAGCTAGAGGGGTAGGAACAGGAGGGGGAAATGACGAAAGAGAACAAACCTTAAATCAAATCCTAGTAGAGATGGACGGATTTGACCCGAATGGAAAAGTAATTGTTTTGGCTGCTACAAATAGACCAGATGTTTTGGATCCTGCTTTGTTACGCCCAGGAAGGTTTGACCGAAGAGTAATGATAGATGCTCCTGACAGAAAAGATAGAGAAGCTATTTTAAAAATTCATTCAAAAAAGAAACCTTTTGCAGAGGATGTTAATCTTGAAACAATCGCAGAGAGAACCCCAGGATTTTCTGGTGCTGATTTGCAATCATTAATGAACGAAGGAGCGATTTTGGCAGCTCGGGAAAGCCGCAAAAAAATATCTCAATTTGATTTAGTGCGTTCAATTGAAAAAGTAATGTTGGGACCAGAAAGAAGAAGTCATATTATGACAGATGAAGAAAAGAAAATAATTGCTTATCATGAAATAGGGCATGCTTTGACAGCGACTTTATTACCTTATGCTGACCCTGTTCACAAAATATCAGTGGTTTCTCGTGGAAGAGCCGCTGGTTATACCATTAAATTACCTGACGAAGAAAAGAGTTTATATTCTAAAAAGTATTTCTTAGATGATATTGGTGTTTCTCTAGGAGGTTATCTAACCGAAAAAATGATTTTTGGGGATGTTACTACAGGAGCTTCAAATGATTTACAGGTTGCTTCTGCTTTAGCTAGAAATATGGTGACAAAATATGGAATGTCTGAAAAACTAGGACCGATTGCTTATGAAAAAAGTTCTAAATTGTTGTTGCCAAATTATGGAACGGAAAGTAATAATTACTCAGAAGAGACTGCAAAAGAAATTGACAATGAGGTAGAAGAAATTATAAAAGGAGAAATGCTTAAAGTTCAAAAAATTTTGGAAGAACATAAAGGAGCTTTGAAAATGATTTCAGAAAAGTTAATGGAAGTGGAAACTTTAGAGAGAAATGAATATGAAAAGCTTTTAATTTTGAACGGGATTGAACCAAAGGATTTTATTAAACCATCTATGGGTTTGAGTAAATAGAAATGTTAATAAAGTGAAATTTTTTAAAAAAATAACAATTCAAATCTTCAAAAAAACAATTATTGTGGTTGTGTCTTTGTTTGTGATTTATTCTGTTGGTTTAGCTACTGGTTCTGGAATAAATACCCTAAATATTGATACAGAAGCTATAAATTTTGATAGAATTCTTTTTGTTCCTGGAATAAACACTAATGCTTCAGATTTAGTTCGTTGGAAAAGGGATTTAACCTTTAATTTTCCAGAAAAAGAAATTATTTTTATTGATGATTTTGTTTATTTTTATTGGCAAGATGATAAAACTGAAAAAATAGTTAATAAAGGGGTAGAGATTTTGAATGATGGTAAGAGTACATTAGTTATTGCTCATAGTTATGGTGGTTTATTAGTTAAGTCTATTATAGAAAAAGCTGAAAACGGAAATGTGGTTAAGTTAATTACTATGGCTTCTCCTCATAAAGTTAATGCACTTGGAGTGGCAGAATCTAAAACATTTTTGGAGGTTCCAGAAGAAGTGAATGTGCCTACATATTCTTTTGGAGGTTATGTTGATTGGATGGTTTTATTTCCAGACTCTAATGTAGAGGATTCTCAACATGAAGATTTGTGGTCAGGTCATAGTGGATTCTTGTTTAATAAGGATATCCGTAAGAAAGTATTAGAGTTCGCATTGGGTTTGAGTTATGTTGAATAGATTGATTTAAATAGAGATTTGAGATAATATTTATAAATACTAATGCGTGTGTAGCTCAGTTGGTAGAGCGCAGAGCTTATACCTCTGTGGTCCCAGGTTCGAGTCCTGGCACACGCACAAAAATACTTAAAACCAAAGCGTTTAGCTTTGGTTTTAAGTATTTTGTGCTTCCTATTCAAAATGAATAAGTTTTTCAATTTTAGCGATTTTTTGAGCAGTTAGGGGGTAATCTTGTAAATCAGGATTATCCTCTATTAATTTTTGGGCTTCTGTGCGGGCAGCTTCTACTAATTTAAGATTTTTAATAGCTTCCATTCCTAAATCAGAAACTCCCCATTGTTTATTTCCAATTAACTCTCCAGAACCTCTTAATTCTAAATCAAATTCAGCTAATTCAAATCCGTTTTTGGCAGTCTTTAAAGCACTCAGTCTTTTTATAGTATTATCTGATTTGGTGTCACTAAAAACAAAACAATAAGCTTGATGGTTAGAACGAATTACTCGTCCCCTTAATTGATGAAGTTGAGCTAGCCCGAATCTCTCTGCTCCTTCTAAAATAATCACAGTAGCATTGGGAACATTTACTCCTACTTCCACCACAGAAGTAGCCACTAAAATATCAATTTTGGCTTCTGTGAAAGCATTCATAATTTCTTCTTTTTCCGCAGGTTTCATTTTGCTATGTAGGACTCCTATTTCATATTCAGGAAATATTTCTGCTTTGAGTCTTTTAGCTTCTTCGACAACTGATTTTACTCTCAAGGCTCCGGCTTTATTAGGATCGGCTTCTTCAATGCGAGGACAAATAACATACATTTGTCTGCCTTTTTTAAGTTCTAATTTTATTTGTTCATAGGCTTGATTTCTTTTATTCGGAGTAACTATTTCTGTAATAATTGGTTTTCTTCCATGAGGCATTTGATCCAAAAGGGTTAAATCAAGGTCTCCGTAAATACTCAAAGCCAATGTTCGAGGAATAGGAGTGGCTGTCATAGATAATAAATGCGGAGTAAGTTCTTTTGTGCCTGACTCGGTGCTATTTTTCCTAGTTAATTTTTGTCTTTGTAATATTCCGAATTTATGTTGTTCATCGATAACAATAAAAGCCAAATTTTTAAATTCAACTGTTTTTTGAATTAAAGAATGTGTCCCGATCAAGATGGGTATTTCACCATTGGATACCCACTTCAGAAGTTGAGAGCGAGAAATTTTAGTCCAGTCAGTAGGGTTCACTTTGGAAGGAAATTTAAAACAACCTGAAGAAGTAATCAGTCCGATATTGATATTTAAATATTCAAAAAATTTAATAAAGGATTCAAAATGTTGTTTAGCTAAAATTTCCGTCGGGACCATATAGGCGGTTTGCAATCGAGCCGAAGGTCGGTCTTTGGGAGCAGTAGTAGTGATAGCATAAATAGTCGCTGCAGCCACCGCAGTTTTTCCAGATCCCACATCACCTTCAAGTAAACGATTCATAGCATAATCTTTTTTAAAATCATCTAAAATAGTTTTGATTGATGTTGTTTGAGAATCTGTCGGTTTAAAGGGGAAGCGGTCTATAAAATCTTTCAGCTCTTTTCTTGTTTTAGAAATTTTAAAAGAAGGATTTTTCTGATAAGCTGTTTTTTGTTTAGCTCGAAGAAGAGAAATAAAGAAAATTTCTTCAAAGGCGAATCTTTTTCTAGAAGCTTCGGCATCAGATTTTTTTTGAGGGGTATGAATCCAAATCAAAGCCGTTTTTAAGGTTGGAAGATTGTATTTTTTTAAAATTTTTTCAGAAATAGGATCTTGAATTTCGTCCATTACTCCTTCGGAAAATATTTTTAAAATTGTATGGTAAATCCATTTTGAACTTAAACCTCGGGTTTCAGGGTAAATCGGGAGAACAAAAGAATCTTTGTCTTTCTCCGAGAATAATGATTCATCAGAAATAATCGGCAAAGTGCTGACCTCATGATATTCTGGATTGGCTAAATATAATTTACCATTTCGTTCAGAAATAGTACCGGTAAACTTAGCAAAAGAGCCTTCAGGAAGCATTTTAGAGATATAGGCTTGGCGAAACCAAATGGCAGTAATTACTCCGGAAGCATCTTCAAGGACAGCTTCGGTCATAGGAATTTTTTTGTAATAGGCTTTAGTGGCTTTGATTTTTTTGACTTGGGCGTAGAGAATTATTTTCTCTCCCTTTTTTAAGCCTTTGATTTCTCTCAGATCTTCGGTGCTTTCGTATCGATTAGGGAAATAAAAAAGCAGGTCTTCAATAGTTTTAAGACCCAATCTCTTCAAAGCTTTTTTTTGAGTTTCGTTGATACGAAATTCTTTTTCTATTGTTGAATTTAAATTCATCCCGTTAGAAATACTTTATTAAAAGTGTTTCTAACGGGACTAGCCCCTAATTACTCTTAATAAATTACCTTAATTTAATTGATAATTTTTTCCCGTTTTTATCTTTCTTTTTTCTTTCTCTAACGGGATAAATATGATATGTTTATCATAGCATTAAATTGATTTGATTTTAATATCATAGTTTTTTATAAGGAGGACATTATGATATCGGCTAGTGATATAATCGGGGCAGTATTTTTTACAGTGATCCTCTAAAGTTCTTTATTTGGTTGGTGGCCTTTATAAGACCTCAGTAACATGGTCAGGGTTTTATTTTTTAAACCCTGACCCAATTTTCATATAAAGATTTAAAAAGCTTTTATCCCTTGAATTTAAATCTCTATGTGTTAAGTTGGTACAAGGTTGTTATTTTAATTGTTTTGTTTAAGGAGGTTAAAAGTGAAAGAAATTAAATTAGAAGTTAGGAAAACTTGTGGTTCTAACAAATTTATTACTTTAAAAGGAGAACCTACTGTTCTTCGTCTTATTGCGAAAAGATTAAGACGAGGAGGTCATTTAAATATTCCTAAAATAGGAAAAGTAAGGAGAGTAAAAAAGTGAGAGAGGACCATCGTGACGATAAGGCATTGAAAGAGTTTTTAATCTTTCAATGCCTTTTTTTATGTTATAATTAAAATAAGTGAAAAGTCTATAAAGTAAGGTCTATAAAGTTGAACCCGTTTGATATTAATTAAAAGTTAAATCATAAATCGTTATTTTTTAAAAAATATTTTTATTAGTTTAATAATATTAATTATTATGAAATCAGAAAAAATTTGGATATTAATAGGAATTGTTTTGTTGGCATGGTTTGGTTTAAGTTTTCTAGATAAACCAATTGAAAATTTAGAGGAAAGTGACGTTAACAATGATTCCATTGTGAAAAATCAAGAGAATCAAGGGAATCAGGAGAGCCAAGAAAGGGATTTAATTGGTTTAAATAATTATGAAAAAATGAGAGGACCTTGGAAATCATTAGATGATGAAAAATCAGTTATTGAATTCAGCGATAAATATAAAATTGATTTTTATGACGGAGCAGCTATGAGTGAAGGACCAATTATGCTTTATGACGAATATCCTATTACAAGAGAAACTCTTGAAAGTGAAAACGGAAAATATATGCTTTATGTATCAGGAGGTGAACAATTTTTCTATCAAATTGTAAAATTAGATGAAAACAATCTAGAGATGATTTATTTAGATAGGGGAAATACTCTTAAATACACAAGATAGCTTTTTAGGAAACCTGCCTGCCCACGCCTGCCGGCGCGCAGGGGCAGGCAGGTTAGGAATTAGCTAATTAGGGAAAAGACGGTCGCAAAAGCGACCGTCTTTTTCTTTCTTGCATTTTTTGATTATATTCTTATACTAATAATAGCTGTTAACTAATTTATAGAGGGGGGCTTATGGTTGCGCATCAATACCAAAATAAGAAAGAAAAAAAAGAACCAAATGATCCTTGTCCAAACGGTAGAGGAAAAAACTGCTGTCGAGTAACTGGCAATACAGGAAATTGCCGGTGTGGTGAAGGTGCCTGCGGAGGAGCTGATGTTGATATATCTGAACCTCCCTTCAATGGAAAGAAAGATATAGGAATTCTGACATCTCCACCCAAACCCAGCTCCTGCGATTAATTCGCAAAAAACCACTAAAAGGAAAGAAGTTTTTCCCTTTAGTGGTTTTAAATTTTAAATAAAACTACTTGGCAATTGAACTGCCAAGTAGTTTAAATTTTTTATTTTTCCCCACAAAAAGACTTGCGTTTTTTATGAAATTTGTTAAATTATAAAGTAGTTAGCCACAATTGTGGCTTAAGTTCTTAATTTTTTCAAAGGAGAGATATCCTATGAATCCCAAAATTTTTCCCAACAGCGCTTCTTATGAAGAAGTTGCCTTTTCCGGTCAGTCCGCAGCCACAATGAATGACGAGGTAGTCGTCGGCGCACAGGACAACAATTGCCTTAAATAGACGGTCTGGTCTGCCACTATCAAGGATAGTGGCAACTCAACAGGAGGAAAGTGATGCGATTCGATATTTAGCGCCAAAGGAATTGGCGCGGTACAAATTAATTCCATTTTTTTAAAATTGATTGATTTTAAAAAAAATCCCCCCGCAGATGCATGGGGGGATTTTTGTTTTGCATAAATTAAATAGCCCAACCGTCCGCCAGCTGGCGGAGGGCTATTTAATAGATATATTTTAAGCCCTTTTAATATATATAAAAAACTAGATTGTTTCCCCAGCACTTTGTTACAACTATATAAATAAAATTTACTCGACAAAGCAGCCTGCCTGCCCCTGCGCGTCCCAGCGCGCCGGCAGGCGTGGGCAGGCGTGGGCAGGCAGGTCCAGAAATTTAAAATTTAAAATCTAAAATTTATAATTCTAAACAAAAATACAACTCATTTGAGTTGTATTTTTGTTTAGGTTATTTTTTTCCAAAACTATAAACAGTATCTAACCATTTTTTTCTTTGATAAGAGCTAGACTTTTTCATAGAACCAAAATAATTTGTTTTGGTTAATTTAATCCCACAAAAACCTAATGTCTGTTTAATAATTTTTTTATGTAAATTACCTAAGAAAAACCTATATAACAAAGGCGGTCCATCCATGGTGATTATTAATTGCAGGGTGCGTCCTTTTAATAATTTTTTAGGTAGCCAGTTACTCTCTTTTTCAAACCTAAATCCAAAGGAAGGTAATAGTATTCTATCAAAAAATCCTTTAACCAAGGCTGGATAGGTGGCCCACCAAGTCGGATAAATTAAAACAATATGTTCTGCCCACTTTATTTTTTCTTGAGCATTAATTAAATCAGGTTCTAGTTCTTGAATTTTTTTGTATCCATTTCTTAAAACAGGGTCAAAGTCTAAATCCCCTAGGTAAATAGTTTTTATTTCCTTAGAGCTTTCATTTGCTCCTTTTATATATGACTGAGCCAAAGCCCCACAAAAAGAATCTTTAAGAGGATGTCCTAAAATAATTAAAATTTTGTTTTTACTCTTCATAATTTTTTGTTTTTTTAATTATATCTTAATTAATTTTAATTATCTTATATATTGTGAATATTTGATATAGATTTTTAAAAATAAATATGGTATTTTTTAGGTAGATATTAACTTGTTAAAAAAAGGAGGCTATTTTGACTAAAGAAAATAAAAGAAAAAGAAAAGGAGAACCTCCTCAAGAAGAAGAAACAAAAAAAGAATCAGGAGATGGACTCCGAGAAGCTTTAGGGAGGGCTTTTGAAAGAGCCCATCAATCAACAGGAATAGACGGAATTAAATTCAGAGTTCTTGGCTCTGGAATTGATTCTCTATAAATAAATAGGCGAAGTGATGGAAACACTTCGCCTTGGTTTTTTATATAGAAAAAAAGTTTAAAATATGTTAACTTATAGGGGTAATACAAATACGAAGATGTCTTGATTTGAGACCGAATCCCGACCGATTACAATTAAATAAAAACACGGAGAGGTGGGTGAGTGGCTTAAACCAGCACACTGCTAACGTGCCGAGGTGTTAAAACCTCCGAGGGTTCGAATCCCTCCCTCTCCGCAACATCGTGCTAGCACGAAATAGCTTTAATAAATAAAAAACACCTAATTAGGTGTTTTTTATTTATTATTATTCATTTAAATTTATATATTTTAAATTATCTATGGTGTTATATGATTATATTTTGTATTATTAATTAATATAATTGTATAAAAAATCAAATGAAAAAACTAAAAACACTTGATGACATTCAATCTGAGTATAAACAATATGAAGTTGATTTTATTTTTCCTGATAAGGATAAAGATATCCCGGTATATTTAGATGTTTATTTAATGTACGAAACAGATGATAAAATCTGGAATGAAGTTCAGGCTATGATGTTTTGGTATTTTAATGATTTACTTGAAAAATATAAAAATAAAAAGATTAATACTGCTAAACTACTAGAATTTTTACATTTTCCAGAAGCTCAGGAGTTAGGATTTGGTCACTGTGTAAAAGGAACAGAAGGTTCAGGAACAGCAGGAAAAAGAGCATTACTTCTTAAGGAAACTATTTTTGATAATCCTGATATAAAAAAAGTTGGGTTGAAAGCCTTGGCTGAATTAGTTATTCAAATAGAAGGTTTTGGCCCAGATCTTATATCTGATATGACTGCAGGATTTGCTCTTGATAACTTAATTAAATACACAAAAGAACAAGTTGAAACTTATGATTTAAAAACAATAACTGTTCCTTTACCAAGAGGTTTTGATTTTAATTCAAAAGAATGGAAACCTAGACTAAAAGTTAATCTACCTTATTTTAATAATGGAGAGTATAGGCTTTTAGTACCTAGGCATATAGTTAGAAAAATGCCAATTTTATCTACAGATGAATTTTATAAAGGTTTTCTTAAATATATACTTCAACATGAAGAAATATCGCGTATAAATTCTTTTGGTAGTATAGGAAAAGAACCTAAAGTATTAATAAAAGATATAGAAGAAAAATTACTTCGTCAATTTAAAGTTAAAGGAGTTATTTCTGCAGCAAGAAAACTTTCAGAAGAAAGACCAAAATTAATTAATAAATACGTAGATAATCCACATAAATTTGAGAACAAACGTAGACCGAGAAAACCTAAAATAAATTGGGATAAATATATAAAAGAAATAGAAAATATTATTCCAGGAAGTGAAATGTCTGCTGAATATAGTCAGATGTTAATGAAAATTTTCCAAGCTCTTTATGGGGATAATTTATTAAGAGGTAAAATAGAAACTCGTTCATTTGGTGATACTTATAGATATGATGTAAACTTTTTGAACGCATCAAAAACAAATTTTTTTAAAGTTATAGAGAAAACTAAAATTATTGTTGCCTCATTAATCATCGAAGCAAAAAATTTTGATAAAACAAAAGTAGGAAATAAGGAATTTAATCAAGCCTTAGGTTATACACTAAAAGATCGTAGAGAATTTATATTTTTAATACAAAGAAAGGATATTTCTAATAATGATATTAAACGTTCTCAACAACACTATCTTCGCCATGGAGTAATTATATTTCCACTATCTGATAAAGATTTAATAGATATGATTGAATTACGAAAAGAATCAGATAAAAATTTTGATTCAATTCTAGAAGAGCGTTTACAATCTATATTAAATGTTTAATTAATATTTATACTTTTCTTAACTATCTTTATTCTTGATTTAAAACATTTCATTAATTCTCTTTTTTCTTGATTTTCCCCCTCTTTCAAAATAAATTTTATATAATTTTTTATATCTACATCACTTACTTTGATTTCATTACTTTTACCAACAATCATATTTTGAAATTTTTTAAATCTCTTAATTTCTAATTTAATTTTATCTTCTATAAGAGTTTTTTTAAAATCTAATTTATCTACAAGTTTTTGTAGTTGTTTAATCAAATCAGTTTCATTGATATAACCACATTTACAATTTTTATCTTTTGCTTTAGTACAACCATAATATATATGACGGTTAAAATCTCCATTTTTTAACTTTTTAAATTTCTCACTTGCCGAAATTCCAGAACCACATAATCCACATTTCATAATTTTAGTAAATGCAAATTCTATATTTTCTTTTCTAACCAATTGAGAATTTTTTACTTGTTCTTGAACTAAATTAAACAATTCTTTTGTAATAATTGGTTTATGTTTCCCTTGATACCAATTACCACTACCTCTAGGATATTCAAAAGTTCCATAATAGAATGTGTTTTCTAATAATCGATAAATATTTCCTAAACTTAAATGTTTCTTTCCTAATTCTGTTCTGAAGTTTAAATCAAATCTAAGCCAATGATAAAGTTTTCTACCAGACCATTTTTCGTAAGCTACTTTTTCAAAAATTTGTTTTATAACAGGAGCTCTTTTTTCATCTATGATACACTCACATTTCCTATCCATTCTTTTTTCTTTGAAATATCCTGTGGGTGGACAAGTTGGCCATAATCCCATTTCACATCTGGTTCTTAATCCTCTTTTTACATTTATACCTCTATTGTCATTTTCTAATTTTGCTTGAGAACAAAGAATCATTAAAAGAAATTTTTCATTTGGAGAATTTGAAAATGTCTGTCCGTAAGTACGAATACCTAAAAGTTTTTTAGCATCCATTAAATCTACAACCGAACCAAGATCACCTGCATTTCTAGATAATCTATCAGGTGCCCATGTGAGGATAGCATTGAATCGTTCTTTTGATATATCAAGAAGTAATTCTTTAAAAACAGGTCTATTATTTGAATCTTTAGCTGATTTAGATTCTCTTCTAATATCAACAATTTCAAGACCTTCTCTTTCGGCTATCTGTAACATTTCTTTAACTTGTGATTCTATGGATAAAGCTTGCCGTTCATCTGATTCCGTACTTTTTCTTGCGTATAAACAATATCTCATTTTAATATCTGGAATAATTGCCGATTGAGTTTGTTGTGAAAATGTATTCGTTTCCATACCTATATTAATGACAGAGAAAGAGTCTTTTGCTAAGCATTTTGATGTCGACAACGTGTTGGTAACTTTCCTTAGCAAAACAAATGAACTGCGATATAATGAGTAGATAATACATTAAGGATACTGTATTATATCAATTGACAATACCTAAACTAAATTTACATTTAGCATGGTACAAATAAAAAACCTACGCGAATAAAAACGGCTACATAAGCCGGCACTTATTCGCGTAGGTCTGCACCCGAAAGGGAGGCAGGGTAATCTTCGAAAGAGGGTTGCCGTCGGTCTTGTGTAGCCATTTTTGTTTTTACTATACTAGATCATTATTAATTAAAACCTACGCGAAAAATGAGAAGAAAAATATTATTAGGGATTTTTGTTTTTGTTACATTTCTCTATTTATTAGGATCTAATGATTCAACAAAAGAAATTAGTAAAACAATAAATATTGTTGAAAAAACAGACAACAATAAAGCAGAGGAAGTTATTAATACAAAACAAATTGTTAAACCTAACCCTTATACAACTAGTTTAAATAGACTTGAAAATACAATAATAGATAAAGATAAAAATTTATCTGCTGTGTTTGTTCAATACACTATTGCAAGGATAGTTGATAACGATCCAAAAATTTATGAATATCCATTTTATGCAACCAAAAATAGAAAAGGAGATGGGTATATTGGAATAATGGATACAAATTTAGGAAAAGCTATATTTCTTATTCCTTCATATGAAGCTCTAAACATAACAGATAAATCTAAGTTAGAATCTTTAGTTAAAGCAGTTAACGGAACAGCTAAAAACCTTAATCAAAATATTGATTTTGCAACTGGATATGATTATCTAGAGGTTATGGAATGGATTGAATAATCTTTATAGATTTAATAGGTGATCAGTAATTTTATTTGTAGTTTCTTTAAGATTCTCATCTTTGAAATCTTCATCGGTTAATCCTAATGTCTTAATAACCATTTCGGAATCGAAATCGTCTTTTTTAGATATTTCTCTCTCTTGCTTTTTGAATTTAGAATGACGATGTGTTAGCCAAAAACGAATCGCAGAAAACTTTTTTTCTTTGATAAGGGTTATTAATTGACTTTCACTTAAGTCATTTATAAAATCTTCTCCTTCTATCAACGCGTCATTTATTAGTGATGCGAAATAAGGGTCTTCATTACACCATCGATAAAAACTATTACGTGATACACCACTTCGTCGACAAGCAACACTCACAATCGGTACTTTTTCTAGTTCTTTGATAAGTTTTGATTGGACTCTATCTTTTTTCATGTTCTATTTTTACTGCTTTAATTCCAGTTTGAGCATGGAAACGATTAATAATGACCTGACAAAATATTGGTTCTAATTCACACAAATACGCTACACGATTTAATTGTTCACATGCCGAAAGTAAACTTCCTGAACCTGCTGTTAAATCCAAAACAACATCACCTGATCTTGTACATCTACGAAGCGCTTTTTCATGTAATTCAGGATTCTTCTGCGTAGGGTGAGAATATTGGTTACTTGGTAGTCTCTTAACTATCCAAATATTCAACTGATCTAGAATTTCCTCAGATAAACTATTACCTGTTGTAAATTCTTTGTTAGTAATTTCATGTAAGTTGTTAACACTTTTAGAAAGATAAACTTTTCCACGAGTACCGTATACGGCAAATTCTGTTACTTTATTGAATGCTACAGTGGGTGTCGGGGAACTATTATTCTTCAACCAAATAAGCAATCTTTTAGAATCAATTCCTAGTTCTTTATATAGAGTCTGAAATAACCAGACATATCTTTCGTCGCACCAAAAGATATAATGACAATTTGGTTTTGAAACAGATAATGCATTTTGTATAATTGTTTTTACAAAAATTCTATATTCTTCATCTGTTTTGTTATCATCTGTTGTACCACCATAACTCGATTTATTACCCACTCCTTTATCATAAGATAAACCTATGTTAAAAGGTAAATCATCATCAATAAAATCAGCTCTAACATCTCCCATAAGACGGTTAACAACATTTGGATCAAGAGCATTTCCACAAATTAAAGTGTGTTTTCCTAATTTAAACATGTCACCTGATTTAATATCTGTTTCCTTTATTTTTTCTAATTCAGCGACTTCATCAAAATCATCATTAGTTACTTCTAAATGTTCGTCCCATATATCTTCCAACCTTGTTTTATCAAAACCTACATCGATAAGAGTGTCTAAGTCAAATGATTTTAATTCATCAAAATTCCACTCACCATCGTTATGGTTACTTTCAAGTGCGACTTTATCTCTTTCTTCTTTTGTAAGAGGTCGATTAGGGATAAGAGCGGTTACTTCTTTTATATCCATATCAATAAGCACTTTTCTTCTTTGATTTCCTGATAAGATTGTATTATCTGTATCTATTTTTACTACATCATGCATCCCTCGTTGTATAATTCTATCCTTTAACTTTGCAAGACTTTCTTTTGTAATTGTTCTCGGATTTTCTTTCCAAGATTTCAAATCTTTAACTAATAATTTCTCTGTATGCCATTCAAGTGGCAATAAATTTTTCTTATTCATTATATTTTTATGTTTAATGCTATTAATTGCATTTCACACAAAGCAAAAAGCCTGCATAAAAATGCGTTGTTACTTTTTCAAACACATTTTCATGCAGACTTTTAAAATCTGCTTAATACTTCTTCACATAACTACAATATTTAATTTTAATTATTCATTGTGACAAGAATTGCAACAATGATAACAACCATCAATATCAGAACTCATTAATGGGTATCTTTCTTTTGCACGTGCTTTAGCATCGTGACAATTATCGAAATATCCTACAAAAAGCCTATTCTCTGGATCAGGTAAGTGATGACAAGTTTCTTCGTTGTGTAATTCATAATTTTCACCACTTTTAGAATCCTGTTTATTTTGATTAAGAATGTATTTTGACATAATATTTTATGTTAATTAATATTAATAATATTCGACTATGCTTAATATTACTCTTAAGAAGTTTATGTGTCAAGAGTGTAAAAATACTTTACATAAAAACTTGCATTATTTAACTAAATTTGTTATAATAGGCACATATGAATGAATATCAACAAAAACTTTATAATCTTGCCCAAGATAATCCCAATTTAGGGAAAATGAGTCTTAGGCAGATAGCTAACCTTATAGGAGCATCAAATAAACCTCAAATTGCTAAACATCATTTATTACAACTTGATAAAAAAGGTTTACTTAGGGTTAATCTTAGTGAGAATATAATTAACGTCGTAAAAAGAGGTGTTGTAGGTATAGGTAATAAAACAAATATTTTTTCATTACCTATAGTTGGTTCAGCAAATTGTGGTCCAGCAACCATTTTCGCAAATGAAAGAATTGAAGGATATCTTAAAATATCTTCAAAAAGGTTACCTCATCGTAAAAAAGAATTATATGTAATTATAGCTAGTGGAAATTCAATGAATAACACAAACGTTAACGGTAAAAATATAGAAGATGGTGATTATGTTGTTGTAGATAGTAATTATTCAAGACCCAGACCAAATGATGTTGTAGTTTCAGTAATAGACGGTCTTGCAAATATTAAAAAATATAAACTAGATCAAGAAAATAAACAAATTATTCTTGTATCAGAATCAACAGAAAAAGGACATCACCCTATTTTTGTTGATGAAAGTGATTTAATTATTAGTGGTAAAGTTGTCGATATTATTAAAAATCCTAACTTATAAAAAACATGGTAAAAAAATATATAAAAAATGCAGGTAAAAAATGGACACCTATTGAAGAAAAACAATTAAAAGAACTTGCGAGGAAAAATACACCAACGCGTGTTATTGGACTTAAACTCGGTCGACCAGTAGGAGGAGTTAGTAGCAAAGCATCGAATCTTGGTGTTAGCTTAAAACCTACAAATCAATCACCTTATAATCGTAAGAAAAAATAAATGACCCCAAGAGAATCTAGAGAAAAAATTATTGAATTCTTTAAAAATCTAGAGTGGCCAGAGATGGTTTTTGAAGATGAAAAAATATCTTGCCCTGCTGGTAACATTGTTATCTTTGATGATAAAAGTGTTTATATTGATTTTTATTACTATAAAAAGTCAAAAAATATTTATGAAAAAAAGAATAATAGACAAACTTTGGTAATTTCATATAAAACTAATATTTGGGATGTCTTAAATGTTCGTTATATTAATGGATATGATATAAGTTGGTTTGAATATATAAAAAATATATTAGATATCAATAACTCTTTTGAAAAGATAAAAATAATCTACGGTGGCAAAAAAATATTAAGGAAAACAAAAGAAAAAACTATACAAATCCCCGAGTCGATTTTTATTGATATGGCCTCTGATTCTTACGAGGTTTTTAAAAAAGGAAAGTCTAGTAAAAATAGACTAGAAACATTCTTAATAAATAAATTAAAATTAAAATATACAAACAAGATGCCTAGAGAAACAACGACTATTGCTAAAGGAGATTTTTCTTTTATGGTGGAGCGTTTTAATTTAAAAAATAAAAATGAAAAGAAAGACTATATAAATTATCTAGATATAGAAGATACAAATAATTTAGAATATTTTACAGAAAAATTAATTAAAGACGAGGTTTTTTCATCTGATTTTTTAAGATCTCTTGACGAATACTTTATAAAAGAAAAACTGAAGGATATTATAATAATCGGAAAAGAAATTCTTAGCCTGGGAACGACAGACATGAAGACGGAAAAGGCTAAAAATGTAATATTAAAAATTGTTGATAATGTTGAAGAAATAAACCAACTTGAAAGTTTGTGGCAGAAATTTTTTGAGAAATATTTATTATATCTCGTATTTTCTTACAAAAAAATATATCCTAAAATTGAATTCAAAGATGTTGAAGGTGATAAAAAATATCCTGATTTTGTTGGTGTAAATCATTATAACGGTCTTGATATTATTGAGATTAAAACTCATTTAAAAACCACTCTTGTCTGGGATCCTTCTCATAAAAATTTTGGTTTTTCTTCAGAACTTAGTAAGGCAATTATACAAACTATGAATTACATGGACGCTATAGTTCAAAAAAGATTCCAAAATAGCTCCGATGAGAAAAAAATTACCAATATAACAGAAGAAGAAAATCTTTATCACCCAAGAGGAATTATTATTATTTCCTCCAATAAAAAATTAACAACAAGTAAGCTAGATAAAGTGAAAAGTAAATGTTTAAAAAGAGACTTCACTAAACTAAGAAATTCTTTGCAAAATATTGAAATACTAACATTCGATGAAATTTTGCAAGTAACAGAAGATTATGTAAAAAATATTCATTCTCAATACGAGTAGTGTTTTAAAGAACATGTTGTTGAAATTTTAAAAGACACTCATTATTCTAATCTTATCTTTGATAAACCTGATATGGATAGAATTGTTTCTTTATCTTTTACTCTCGAAGACTCTAAAACAGAAAACGAATATGATAGTAAAAATAATTTGAAGAAATTAATAAAGAAAAGATTAGAAGATACAAACTGGCGATTAATGAGTGAAGGTATAGATTACAGACTTGGTGTCTTGTCTGGAAAATTTAGGGTTTATGAAAAAGAAGAAGATTTAGTAAAGTTAATTAAAAATGCGAAGAGAAAATAAAATCTACATATCGGATCCAAAACCATTTCAAAACGTTGGCGCTAGATTCCTCATCTCGGGGAATGTCCCGTTGTCTTGGCTAAAAACCCCGTACGGTTTTTCTAGAGACATCAGTCTGGAACTGATAGATATCAAAGCTCAAACAATACTTGGTTCAAACATATCGGTTGGTAAAGTCACTCTTTTATCAAGATTATTTGGATATATCACTTTTAAGGAAGTATTTCAATTTAATCAATTTAACGTTGGTTTTATAAAAGAGTCACAAGGACGAATGACCATTAAACTGAGTGGTCAAAGTGAAAAAGAACAATCAATTTTTATACCGATAATCGTCAAAGAGCTGGAACCGGAAAAAGGTGCTGATCAGGAAATACTAGAACGTCATGGTAAGATTGGCAAAGTAATCACACAATATGAAGATGATCTTAAAAATTATTACGCGGAATTATCAAAAATATATGAAAGTCGTAAACAAAAATCTTTAGACACGGAGCAACATATTCACGGCAAAAATATTGGTATTGCTGTAGGAATTTTAGATATACTCGAGAAATCAGAAGACTCATTTGAAGATTATCTTTATAGCGAGAATGATAAGAAGGAAAAAGAGTTGGAAGATCGATACAAAGATGCTCTAGAATGGAGAGGTCCACTACTCAAAGGATTAGTTTCCGACTTTCAGGGTTTTGAATTGAGAGTATACAGTGATGACCACGATAAACATTTCCATGTAATACACAGGGGCAAAAAGATTAATGCCAGATTCTCGTTTCCAGATATACAGTTACTAAATTATGCTAAATATAAAAACACGATAAGTAGTAAACAGGAGAAAAAAATAAGAGAATACTGCTTACAACCTGAAATACTTAAGAAGTTTGAAGAAGAGTTTGAGAAACGGGAAGCGTAGAGTTACAGAGGAGTGTAACTTTATATATCAATTATGTGTCACTTTTGTCACTTTTTAAAATTAATAAATAATTTAATTAAAATGAATCAAATATCTAAATTAAATAAATTAACTCAAATTGCAAAAACTGCAATAGAATCAGAAAATCTAGCAAAACAAATAGGTGGACTTACAATTAGAGCTGGATTACTTGAATTTTCTTGCATTCAGGTATTTAGAGTATTAGAGCAAATATGGGTTAAAGAAGCTCTTGAAACTAAACAGGAATTCAAAAAACCTAAAGAGGATCAGTTCTTTTATGAAGAAAAAATAGATACCCGAAAAATACTTAAAAATATTAAAAAAATGATTCCTTTAAGAAAATTAAAAGGTGATCTCGACGAAGATGAACTCGAAGAAATAAACCAATATTTAAAGGATTTTGTAAGTAG
This sequence comes from Patescibacteria group bacterium, assembly GCA_018817595.1. Classification (GTDB taxonomy): domain Bacteria; phylum Patescibacteriota; class Minisyncoccia; order Phycocordibacterales; family UBA12079; genus JAHITU01. Next base: position 77,511 of record JAHITU010000001.1, on the reverse strand, counting down.
TTGTCATAAGTTTTTAAATAAAAGAAATTTAATAATTCATCATATAGGAAACCCATCTATAAGTATTGATGAAATTAAAATAACTCTAAAAGAAGTTAATGATTTTTTTGATGATGCTATAAAAGCTCAAGAAGTAATGCCGAAACTTTCTAAATTTACATTAACTGCAGATCAATGTAAACAGGTTTATGGTTAATTTATTATTAGAAGAATTGATTAGATATAAAAAATAAAGGCGCACGAGGATCCTTCGGTTAGTAGCTCTAAAAAGCTTAAAACCGCCTTGCAGGGCTTGGTAACCTACGGTTCCAGACCGAGGTTGCCCGCAACAATAATAAAAGACAGCAACCTAAGTTGTTGTCTTTTATTATTGTTTTGTCAGTGAGGAGGGATTCGAAGGACGGAGCCAGAGAAAATTCACTTCAGTGAATTTTCATACTGGCGAGTCGGGGTCGAGAACACTTAGTAAAATTTGAGCTTGCGAAAAATTTTACTTAGTGATTCGTGACCGAATCCCTCCCTCTCCGCATTGCTAATTTCAAATACCGATTAAGGTATTTGAAATTAGCAACCTATGAATGAGAGGGAGGAATTCGAACCGAACGAATATACCCAGCACTTTTTACAAAAGTGCTGGTGAAATAAATATCCATGAGAGTGACCGAATCCCTCCCTTTCAATATCTTATAAAAACCCATTAATTATGATATTATGAACTAATATGAAAAAAACAATCTACACAATAATAGCCCTAATAATAATCATCTTCGGAATTCAATTTTTTGATTTCTTAATGTTTGATGAATCGGAATTTATTGAAACACCTCAAGAAATTACAGAAATTGAAAACATTAATAAAGGATTAAATCCTATGTTAATAGAAACAATAGAAAAATATTTAATTACTCTACCAGAGGTTGCTTGGCAAACAAGAGAGGGAAGTTCAAATATTTGTGTCTTTGAAAATCTGGATTTAGAAAACGAATTATTCCCATTATCTCTTTGGGTTTATTGTAGTGAATATATTATGTTAGAAAATGGAGAAGTTGAAAAATTAAGTGGAGCTTCTCTTCCTTTATTGTTAGATTATCCTAATGAACTTTCTTTTTACGACCCAGAAAAATTTAGTTTTAAAATTCCACGAGACGGAGCGTTATATAGTGAAGACGTAAAGGAAATGTTTTCTGAAGAGGTGCAGGCTAAAATATTTAAACACGATAGTATAGACAGGCTTCAGATTGAAATGGGTGAAAAAATTAATTTATTGAAATAATAAAATCCGTTATCTTAAATCCCGCCTCCTTGGCGGGTCGCCGATGAGGTGACTTAAATCTTAAATCTTAATTCCTAAATCTTAAATCTAAAAAATAAATTTAATTAAATTTATTTTTCTAGTGTGCCAAACTAACACAAATAATATTTCTAGGTTTATATTGTTGAAGAGTTTTTTTAGCTTCTGTCAAAGTAGCCCCTGTAGTAATAACATCATCTAGTAGAATAATATTTCTGTTTTTGATTAGTTTGGGCATTATTACTTTAAAACACCCTTTTAAATTTTCTTCTCGTTCTTTTTTGTTACTAGTGCGGGATTGAGGTAAAGTGTTTTTTATTTTTTTAAGAATATTCTTTCGGTATTCAAAAGAATTATTGTTATCTAATTTGTTAATTTCTTGGGCGATTAATTCCGTTTGGTTATAACCCCTTTCTAATTTCTTTTTTCTTGTTATAGGGATGGGAATTAAAATAGGCTTATCAAAATTATGAGACAATTTTAAATCAGCTAACTCCTCTATTAAATAATCATAAAGTATTTCTCCAAAAAGTTTTGAAATTTCAGAGTTATTTTTAAATTTTAGGGACCAAATCGCTTGTTTTACCAGTTTGCTTTTGTAACTGAATATAGCCACTGAATTTTTAATAGGAGGAAATTGAACCTTCCTTTGAGATGTTAGAGATAAAAATTCTTCAGGAGATATATTCTTCAAATTTTTTTGGGTATTATTTAGGGGAATAATGATATTCAAGATTATTCCACAGATTTTGTTAAATTTATTGCAGACTTTCATTCTCTATATGATATAATATTCTTACAATGTTTGAAAATATTACTGAAAAGTTAAAAAATTTAAATTTTCTTCAAAAAAAATCACAAAGTTTTTTGGGCGTTGATATTGGTTCTTCCGCTATTAAAGTAGTTCAACTTAAAAAAGAAAAGGGAGTAGCTATTTTAGAAACTTATGGAGAATTATCTTTAGGTCCAGCAGGTGGGACAGAAGTTGGAAGGTCTACCAACTTAAGCGATAAACAGATTAGCGCATCTTTGATTAATTTATTAGAAGAATCCCGCGTGAATGTTTCAGAATGTGGAGTGTGTATACCAATTCGATCTGCTTTGGTTTTTGATATGGAAATTCCAAAGATGACAGAAGATCAATTAAAGAAAATCATTCCTATTGAAGCTAGAAGATATATTCCAGTGCCTATTTCTGAAGTAATTTTGGATTGGCGAATTATTCCTGATGACCCTCTTATTGATGACGAACCAGATGATATTGAAAAAGATAATAGACCAGCTATTAATTATAATAATTATGATAAAAAAGATGAAAAATTCAAGCAAGGAGAAAAAGTAAAAATTTTTGTAGTTGCTATCCATAAAAATGCCATTGAAAGATATCAAAATATAATCAAACAGGCAGAGCTTAGTTTAAATTTTTTAGAAATAGAAATCTTCAGCACTATTCGTTCTGTAATTGACCACAATATAAGTACAGTAGCTATGTTAGATATTGGGGCAAGTGTTAGTAAACTTTATATAGTTGAATATGGAGTTGTAAAGGATTCTCATATAATAAATAAAGGTTCACAAGATATATCTCTTGCTATATCTCGAGCTTTAGGAATTTCTATTAAAGAAGCTGAGGAGAAAAAAAGAGCAATTGATTTAGAAAATCCAGCAAGTTCAGACAAAGAAATTGCTGATGTTATGGCAACCAATTTAAAATATATTTTTATTGAAGCTAATAAAGTTTTGAAAAGATATCAGTCTATATACAATAAAAATATAAAAGAATTAATATTTACAGGAGGAGGTTCTGTTATTAAAGGCTTACCAGCTTTTACTTCTAAAAATCTAGAAATAAATTCGCAAATAGCAGATCCTTTTTCAAAAGTTAGAACACCAGCTTTTTTAGATGAGGTTCTAAAGGAAATCGGTCCTGAATTCGCTGTGGCAGTTGGACTTGCTCTCCGAGGTTTAGAAGACGGTAATTCCTAGGGTTTGAATCAATTTTTAATTTATATCCACAGGTTTTTATGATAGAGATTGCTTTTTAATGTATAATATAGAATATGGAAACTTCTTTTATCCCCAAAAAAAATTATGCCAAAGCAACTTCTAATAAAAACTATGTCGGTTTATTTTTGACCATAGCATCTTTTATTTTTGTATTAAGTATTGTTTCCTCTATTGGTGTTTTCTTTTACAAAAGCTTTTTAGAAGGTGAAATTGAAAATAAGAATATAATTTTAGAAAAAGAAAAAGGAAATTTAGATTTGACATTAATTCAAGAATTATCCCAGTTTGACAAAAGAATGGAAGCTGCAAAAGATATATTAAATAAACATATATCCTTAGTTCATTTATTTAGTTTTCTTGAAGAAAATACACTAAAAGAGGTTATGTATTCCAATTTAAGTTTTGAAAAAAGCAAGGAAGGTTACTTGCTAACATTAGATGGAAAAGCAAGTAGCTATGCAGCTGTAGCAATTCAGTCAGATATTTTTGGTAGACATAAAGATATAAAAGAGCCTATTTTTTCAGATTTAGGAGTAAATAGTGAAGGAGATATTATTTTTTCAGTTGTGATGAAATTAGACCCTAGATTAATATCTTTTAAAGATAATTTAGTAGAAGTAGAATAATAATATGTTTAAATTTGCATTACCTTTTTTCTTAATATTAGTATCTGGAGGATTATTCTTCTTTTTTATTAATCCTAATTTTAATAATATTCAAGCTTTGAAAATCAAAAAAACACAATATGATGAAGCTCTTGATAAATCGAAAGAATTAAGAAATGTAAGGGATAGTTTATTGTCACAATATAATTCCTTTGATCCTGAAAATGTTAGTAAATTAGAAAAAATTATTCCAGATAATGTGGATAATGTAAGATTAGTAATGGAAATTGATTCCTTAGCCTCAAAATATGGAGCAACTATAAGAAGGGTAGATGTAAGCGCTCCTGTTGAAGAGAATGCGTTGTTAGGGAAAGATGTCGAAGAGTACAATAATATAAATTTAGATATTACAATTGAATCATCCTATGATGACTTCCTTAGTTTTTTGGGTGATTTAAGTAGTAGTTTAAGAATCATGGATATAAACAATTTGTCTTTTGAAGCTGAAAAAGTTGGTTTATATCAGTTTAAATTTAATTTCACAACTTATTGGTTAAAATAATTTAATTTAAAAAATGTTAAGTAAAATATTCAAAAAAACAAATCTTTTAATCCTGTTCTGTATTTTGTTACTGGCGTTTTTTGGTTTAGGAAAAGCTTCTGCTGTTTCTCAATTAGTTTCTATTAATACTAGTGACATTAACGAAGTTGGAAAAGAAACACTAGAAATACTCTTGGCTTTAAAATCCTTGAAATTAGACGACTCTCTCTTTGATGAAATTGTTTTTTCAAGTTTGGTAGATTTTAGTATAGAACTAGGTGAGAAGGAAAAAGGAAGAGAAAATCCTTTTGAAGATTTTGTTTTTGAAGAAGAAGCTGTAACCCTAAATGAATAGTTTTAGGTTACCAGAATCCTCTTATAGAATTTATCTTTTCTTTAAAGAATTGTGTTATTAAAAAAAATGACGTATTTAGATATTTTATTTAAAAAAAATATAATAACTCCTGAAATATCTGATGAAATAAAAAAAAGTTTAGTTAATGAAGAAGATGGAACATTAGATAAACTTTTAATAAACAGAGGTATTGATAAGAAAGAAATTCTCAAAGCAAAGGAGGAGTTTTTTAGTTTACCTTATAAAGATTTAAATGTTAGTGATTTTTCAAATCAAGCTCTGAAATACGTTCCTGAAAAATCAGCTCTACATTATAAATTTGTTCCTTTGGGAGTGGAGGATAATTTTTTAGAAATTGGAATGATAGACCCTTCCAATATAGAAGCACGTGATGCAATTCAATTTATTTCTTCTAAAATAGGTTTACCTTTTAAGTTGTTTGTTATTTCCCAGGATGATTTTGAATTAGCTATTGAAGGTTATGGTGGATTGAGAGGAGAGGTTTCTGAAGCATTAAGTGAATTGGAATCAGAATTAACAGAAGAAGAAGCTAAAATAAGTAGTGCTGTTAGTAAAGTAGATAAATTAAAGAATCAACAGGCAGAAGCTACTATCACCGAAGATGCACCTGTGACAAAAATAGTAGCTACTATTTTAAGATTTGCACACGAAGAAGAAGCATCTGATGTTCACATAGAACATATAGGTGAGAAGGTAAGAGTTCGTTTTCGTATCGATGGTGTTTTAGACACACATCTAATTTTACCTGCAAAAATTCACGGAGCTGTAGTAGCAAGAATAAAAATTCTTGCTCAGATGAGATTGGATGAAAAAAGAAAACCCCAAGATGGTCGTTTTTCTGCAATGGTTGATAATAATAAGGTGGATTTTCGAGTTTCAACTTTTCCTACATATTACGGTGAGAAGGTGGTTATGCGTCTTTTGGAATCATCAAGAGGGGTAGCTAAACTGGATACAATTGGTTTAAGTGAAAAAAACCTAGGAATTATAAAAAGAGGAATAGAAAAATCTCACGGGTTGGTTTTAATTTCAGGACCAACTGGATCAGGTAAGACAACTACCTTATATTCAATATTAAATGAGGTAGATACTCTGGGAAAAAATGTTTTAAGTCTTGAAGATCCGGTAGAAAAAAATGTTGATGGAGTAAGTCAATCTCAAGTAAGACCTGAAATTGGTTATACTTTTGCTAGTGGTTTAAGAACTACCTTGCGACAAGATCCTGATGTAATCATGGTGGGAGAGATTAGAGATAAAGAAACTGCTGGGTTGGCTATTCAGGCTGCTTTAACTGGTCACTTAGTATTATCTACTATTCACACCAATGATGCTGTTGGTGTTATACCTAGACTTGTAGAAATGGGGGTCGACCCTTATTTAATTGCTCCAACATTGATAGTCGCAATTGCTCAAAGACTGGTTAGGAAATTATCAGAAGGTTCTGGTAAACCTATTCCGATAGAAGGATCTATAAAAATGATTGTTGAAAAAACATTTGAAGATTTACCAGAAGAATTTAAAAAAGATATAGTTTTTCCTGAAAATGTTTATGAGGCAACTCCTACAGAAAATAACCCACAAGGATTAAAGGGAAGAACTGGAGTTTACGAGGTTATTGAAATGGACCATGAAATTGAGGAGGTGATCTTGAAAAGTCCAGATTCTATTTCTATTGAAGAAGTTGTTAGATCCAAAGGAATGATTACAATGAGGCAAGATGCTTTTATGAAGGCATTTAAAAAAATAATCCCATTTGAAGAAGCGAATAAACTATAAACGAGTCGAAAGTGGTAAAAATCACTTTGTGATTTTTCCCCAACAATTTAATTTTTATAAATTTATTTATAGTATAATAAGTTTATGTTGAAATTATATAATAGTAAATTCGCGAAGTGGATTTTGACTTTATAGACTTTTGACTTTAAGGACTTTTAACTAATTTTATGGATTATAATAAATTAATAAAAGATTTAATAGATGCTGTTGTAAAAGAAAATGGTTCTGATATTCATTTATCTAAAGGTAAACACCCTGTAATACGAGTACATGGTATTTTACACTATTTAGAATCTATGCCTGTGGTTACCCACGAGGACCTTTTAGGTGTTGTAACTCAGCTCCTTACACCAGAGTATAAAGAAGAGTTTTTAAGAGAAAAAGAAATTGATTTTTCTTTTGAAGCGGGGGATGCTCGTTTTAGAGGTTCCTGTTTTTTTACTCAGAAATCGATTGGAATAAGTCTTAGATTAATCCCAAAGAAAGTAAAAACACTAGAAGAACTTAATTTACCTCCAGTTTTAGGTGATTTTATTCAAAAACAACAAGGTTTTTTCTTAGTAGTTGGTCCTATGGGACATGGTAAATCAACAACTCTTGCTTCTATGATAGAAATGATAAACCAATCTAGGGCTGAACATATCGTTACAATAGAGGATCCAATTGAATATGTTTTCCAAGAAGGTAAATCAATGATAGATCAAAGAGAAATAAAAATTGACACGAAGGATTTCCCAACTGCTTTGAAGTCTATTTTTAGACAAGATGCTGATGTTTTGATGATTGGAGAAATGAGAGGATTAGAAACAATTTCTACCTCTGTTACTGCTGCTGAAACAGGCCATTTAGTATTTTCTACCTTGCATACTAATAATGCAGCTCAGACTATTGATAGAATTATTGATGTATTTCCACCCCAACAACAAAGCCAGATCAAAATTCAATTAGCAGCTTCTCTTCTAGGTATTTTTTCTCAAAGATTGGTTCCTAGAATTTCTGGGGGTATGATTCCTGCGTATGAATTATTGATAAATAATAACGCTACTGCAAATCTAATTCGAGAAGGGAGAACTTTTGAAATCCACAATGTTATCGAAACATCTTCTAACGAAGGAATGGTGAGCTTGAATAAATCTCTAGAAGATTTAGTTAGGTTCGGAGAAATAACTTTAGAAGATGCAAGAAAATATTCATATCGTTCAAAGGAGTTAAATAGAAATTTTAAATAAAAGAAACAGTCAAAAGCCTGCCTGCCCACGCCTGCCGGCGCGCAGGGGCAGGTAGGTCTGTAAGGTTCATAAAGTCTATAACCTACCTGCCGGCAGGTAGGAGTAAAAATTTGCTTCGGAAATTTTAAAAAAAGACTTTCGACTTTATAAACTTTTAACTAATCATATTATGTTATTCAAATATAAAATAGTAGATAAAAAGGGTGAAGAAAAAGAAGGTAGAATCGAAGCTGTAACTGAAGAAGTGGCTATTTCTGCATTACAAGATCGTGGTTACATAATCACATTTATCAACCCTGCCGAAGGTAAAGGTCTTTTTAATATAGAATTTACGTTTCTACAAAAAGTTTCTAATAAGGATATTGTTATTTTGTCTAAACAATTATCTACATTGTTTGGGTCGCACGTTTCTGCTTTAAGAGTTTTCCGATTACTGGGGGATGAATCAGAAAGCCCTGCTCTAAGAAAAGTGTTAAAGGAAGTAGCTGATGATATCCAGGGAGGAAGTCAAATTTCAATTGCTTTGGCTAAACACCCAAAAGTTTTTTCTAATTTTTATATAAACATGATAAAATCTGGAGAAGAATCAGGTAAATTAAATGAAACTTTTTCTTTTTTAGCTGATCATTTGGACAGAGGTTATAATTTATTATCTAAGGTTAAGAATGCCTTAGTTTATCCTGCTTTTGTGGTTATTGTGTTTATTGTTGTTATGGTTTTGATGTTTACTATGGTTATTCCTAAAATAAGTCTTATTTTAACCGATGCTGGTCAAGAACTTCCTGTTCTAACAAGAGTAGTTATTGGTATGAGTGATTTTTTGTTAAGTTACGGTATTTATTTAATTGTTCTTTTGATAATTGTAGTTTTTATGTTCATTAAGTTCTCTCGAACTAAAGCAGGAAAATTATCAATTGATAATTTTAGATTAAGAGTCCCTTATGTGGGGAATCTTTATAGAAAAATGTACTTATCTAGGATATTAGGAAATATGAAAACAATGTTATCAAGTGGTGTTTCAATTGTAAAAACTATGGAAACAACCTCAACTATTGTAGATTCTATAGTTTACCAAAATATTTTGAACGAATCTGTGGAAGCTATTAAGTCAGGAGTTTCTGTTGCTGATTCCTTGACTGGTTATGATGAAATTCCCAATATTATGGTTCAAATGATAAAAATTGGTGAAGAGACTGGAGAATTAAGTAGTATTTTAGATACTCTTTCTCGATTCTATGAAAGAGAAGTAAATGGAGCTGTTGATACATTAGTTGGAATGATTGAACCCGCAATGATTGTTTTTCTTGGTCTTGGAGTAGGGGGGCTGATGGCAGCTGTATTAATGCCTATTTACAATATTTCTTCTGCAATTTAAAAAGTATTATTATACAGACCTTTTATAATCTTTGTTTATCCACAGCTTTGTTTTCTTTTGTCATGTGTTTGGAGTTATAATGATAGAACAAACTAATAAATTATGTAGTCTTGTAATTTAGTTATTATTAATTATTAATTATTTATTTTTTAAAAATATGAATATTAAACAAAAAGGTTTTTCCTTGATTGAGTTGCTTATCGTGGTAGCTATCATGGGAATTTTGGCCGCTGTAGTATTGAGTTCCTTAGGAACAGCTCGTGAAAAAGCTAGAGATGCTCGACGACTAGAGGACGTAAAGGACATGGTTAAGCTTTTAGTAATTGAAGCTGATAGTGGAAATGTGTCATTAACAGGTTGTACAGCTGCAGATGCTTTGACATCTATTTGTACAGGACCTGGAGATATTTCTAACTTCCCAGATTATGGTGATCCTTCAGAAAGTATAACTGCTTGTACAGGTGCATCAACAGCTGCTTGTAATTATTCTGTAAGTAAAGCTGACGGTTCAGCTGGAGCAGGAACAGAAGATTTTCAAATTTGTTTCTATCTAGAATATGGTTCAGGAACATTAAATGCTGGACCTAACTCTGCTGTTGGACCAGTTGGAAAATTAACTGCTGGATGTAATTAATTAAGGTTAATATAATTAACTTATTTATCTATGTTTTTACAAAAAAATAAAAAAAACAGGATGACCAAGAAACACCTTAATAATAAGGTCTCTTATGGTTTTTCTTTAATTGAACTTTTAGTTGTTATCGCTATTATTGGAATTTTGTCTGCGACTGTTTTAGTTTCTCTTGGTGGGGCTAGAGCTAAGGCTCGTTTAGGAAGAACCCAAAGTCAATTAGCTGCATTACATCCACATCTAGTTATGTGTATTAATGATGAAGACACTTTTTTCAACGGAACACCTACTGCTGGAACCACACAACTTTGCGGAGGAACTTCAGTTGTTTTTCCTGTGTTGCCTAGCAATTGGTCATACAACGCTACAGTTTCAACTTCAGGATTAGAAGCATATTCAGCTACAACTGCTGAAGGAGATGCTTGGACTATTACCTGTACTGAAACCGGGTGTACAACTACTCCTTAATAAATTAGAAATTATGAAAATTAATTTGAAAAGAGGATTTACTTTAACTGAACTTCTGGTGGCAATTGCTATTATTGGTATTTTGTCATCAGTTGTTTTGACTTCTATGAGTGGTACTCGTGAAAGAGCTAAGGATGGAAGAAGGATTTCAGACATAAAACAAATTCAATTAGCTTTGGAACTTTATTATGATGTTAATTCTACATATCCTGCTGGGGTCTACGGAGGGGAATTGGATACTTTCTTAAAGATTTCAAAAGATCCTGATGGTTCAAATTATATATATTCACAATTAAGTAGTGGGCAAGATTACCACCTAGGAGCTGTTTTACAACAGTCAAATAAATTACTTGATGACGATGATGACGCAACAGGTGGATTTGATGGAAATAGTGTTGATTGTGCAGGGGGAGGAGCAGTAGATATGTGTTATGATGTAACACCCTAAAAAACAAAATAAAAATCACCGACTAAAGTCGGTGATTTTTATTTTGATCCTTAGGAATTATAAATTGTAAATGGTAAATTTTAAATTAAAAAAATTCATTAAAATGATTATTTTTTTTATTAATCCACTAGAAATGAAAGATAACATTTAAAATATGATATAATTAGATAATTAGATATGGAAAATTTAATTGCGCAAATTGGGATATTTATTTTTGGGACCATTATAGGCTCTTTTTTAAATGTTGTCATTTTAAGGTATTCTGAAAAATCTTTAACGGGAAGATCTGAATGTGTTAATTGTCACAAAAAATTAAATTGGTATGAATTAATCCCTATAATAAGTTTTTTGATACAAGGAGGAAAATGTTTAAAGTGTAAAAAAAATATTTCTTGGCAATATCCCTTAGTTGAGCTTAGCACGGCTTTACTGTTTTTATTCGGTTACAAAATATATTTTTTGGAAAAATATTCTCAATTAACTCTAGATTTTTTAAGTATTTTTGATTTATTTTCATTGTGGTTAATTTTTTCTTTGTTAATTATTATTTTTGTTTATGATTTGTATCATAAATTAATCCCTGACTTATGGGTCTTTTTATTAGCTTTTATTGCTTTAATTAGATTATTTACTATAAATTTTCAAGGTTTTGGCTTACTTTCTTTTTTTTGGGCTGGATTTATTCTCGCTTTCCCTTTTGTGTTTCTCTGGATTATTTCAAAAGGAGAATGGTTGGGGCTCGGTGATGCCAAATTAGTTATAGGGATTGGTTGGTTCTTAGGCCTTGTTAAGGGTTCCTCTGCTATTATTTTAGGGATTTGGATGGGTGCCATAATTGGTTTATTTTTAGTTTTTTTAACTAAAATTAATAACATAAAAAGATTGTCTTTTTTATCTAAAAACTTTACAATTAAGAGTGAATTACCTTTTGCTCCGTTTTTAATAATAGGTACTCTCCTTGTTTTTTTCTTTGGTTGGGATGTTTGGGGTTTAAGCTTAATTTTAAAATAGAAAGTGGAAAGTAGAGAGTTGGATGTGTAAAAATTTACTTCATAAATCAAAAATCTGTTTTGATCGGACAAATTTTAAAGACGTTTTAGTCATAAATTTTGTTCAAGATGATTTTAAATTAAGATAATGAATATAAAAAATGAAAAAAAAATAATTCAAGAAAAATTACAAAGAAAATTTTCTCTAAAAGTTAAAAGCTATAAGCTAAAAGCTAACCAAGGTTTTTCTCTCATTGAATTAATGGTGACTATTGGTATTTTAGTTTTGGTTTCTGGGGTGGTTTTTTTCAACCATTCTCAATTTAACAACCATGTTATTATAGAGAATCTAGCCTACGAAATTTCTTTAACTATTAGGCAAGCTCAATCCTATGGGTTACAAGTAAAACAAACCAATGCTAGCTTTACTGAGGGTTATGGTGTTTATTTTGATGTAAGTTCTAATGAATTTCTAATTTTTGCTGACATTTACCCATTAAATAACCCTAATTCTCTTTATGATTCTGGTTCAGACCAAATAATTGATAGATTAAGACTAACTGAAGGAAACAAGGTTAACAGTCTATGTGTTGGTGTGGATTGCTCAATAGATAATCTAAGTATTTCCTTTTTAAGACCTAACCCTAATGCAATTATTAAAGCTAATTTAGCATCGACAGAATACGATACTGCAGAGATTAGAATTATTTCTCCAAAAGGAATAGAAAAAAAGATTTTTGTTAATAGAGTTGGTCAAATAGCTGTATTGAGTATGTAATTAATTAAAATAAATGAAACAAAATCACAAAAAGAGACTACAGATGGGTTTTACTTTGGTTGAAATGATTACAGCCGTAGGCCTCTTTAGTATGGTTATGGTAGTTGGAATGGGGGCCTTGTTAAATGTTTTAAACGCCAATAAACAAGCCCAAGCTATTCAAACAGCTGTAAATAATTTAAATTTAGCAATGGAGATGATGTCCCGTGAAATAAGAACTGGTTATGATTATCATTGTGGTGGACTTGGTGATTTATCTACAACAAGAGATTGTTTAGGAGGAGAAAATTTAATTGCACTTGAACCTTATAATGGTGATATTAATTCATCTAATGACCAAGTAGTTTTTAAATTTCAAAATGGAAGATTATTTAAATCAGTTGATACAGGAGTATCATTTTTACCTCTAACTTCTGAAGAATTAATTCTAGAAGATCTTTATTTTGTGGTTGTTGGGTCTGCTAAAGCGGATGGTGTTCAACCAAAGGTTTTGATTACTGCCAAGGGATATGTTGGTGAAAGAGAAAAAGGTAGGACTTTTTTTAATCTGCAGACAACTGTTTCACAAAGAATGATAGACTATTAACTTGGGAAGTGGAAGGTGGAATGTAGAAGGTAGTTAAAATTTACTTCGTAAATTTTTAAAAACAAAATGAAATATTTTGAAAAATTAAAAAATAATAATAAACTTAAAAGAGGTTTTACTTTGATAGAAACTTTTATTGCTATTACTGTTTTGCTGATTGCTATGTCTGGACCATTAGTTTTGGTTACAAAAGGACTTTCCATATCTAAAATAGCTAAGGGGCAGATAGTTGCTATGTATTTAGCTCAAGAGGCTATTGAGTACATAAGAAACGTTAGAGACACAAATATTCTAAATGATAGAGGTTGGTTGATTGGTTTGACTGATTGTACTAATTTTGGTACTAAATGTAAGATTGATTCTCCTGCTCAAACAGTTTCTTCTTGTTCTTTAAGCGGTTGTGAAAATTTAAAATATGATCCAGTTAGTTATCTTTATGGTTATACCTCTGGAAATGTTTCTTTGATTAAAAGGGAAATAGAAATAAATGAAATTATCCCAGATAAGGAATTAGAAGTAGTAGTAACCATGTCTTGGCAAGAGGGTCCTAATACTCGTCAATTTGTAGTCAAAGAACGTTTATTGAATTGGCAGTAAACGAGTCGAAAGTCTGTAAAGCCTGCCTGACCACGCCTGCCGGCGCGCAGGGGCAGGCGGGTCCAAAGTCAAAAGTTACGGATTTTGCTCCGCAAAATCTGTAATGAAAATCGTAGATTTTCGTCTTTGCGACCTAGTACTTTGTTACAACCATATAAATAAAGTTAATAAAAAACCTAAAATGCTTTGTAAAATAAAAAGTAAGCAATTTAATTCAAAGTACTAGGGAAGCAATCTCTTCAATCCATATAATAAGACAGAAACCAAAAAACTAATAAAATGAAAAACCTTAAAAATAACAAAATAATAAACATAAAAAATTTACGTAGTAAACTTTTCCTAAAAGCTAATATCTATAAGCTAAGAGCTGATAAAGCATTTGTTTCAATGATTGCTTTGCTACTAGCTAATGTTTTTTTAGTAATTGGTTTGTCTATTTTTGGTATTGCGATGAGAGAAGTTATTTTATCTTCTGGAGCTAGAGAATCATTATTTGCTTTTTATGCAGCTGATGGGGGAATGGAATGTGCTTTATATTGGGATATTCATGAAGACAATTTTTCAAACACAGCAGCACCTTTATCAAATATCAATTGCAGTGGTCAAGATGTTGCTGTTTCCTTTAATCAAGATTGTGGAGCAAATTGTAGTAGGAATAATTTTAGTTTGTCATACCCTTCTGGAGCTTGTGTTCAAGTTGATATCTATAAATTAAACGATGATGATACTTTGATTAAATCCTTTGGACAAAACACTTGTGATCCTAATAATAAAAAGAGAGTAGAACGGGCTTGGCAGGTAACGTATTAACGAGTCGAAAGTCTATAAAGTCTGTAAAGTTAAAGTGGAACGAATCACTAAAGTGATTTGTCTTTGCAAGGAAAGAAAATTTAAATTTAAAATTTGGCTATTCTATAGCCGAATTTTAAATTTAAATTTTCTTGACGAAGTAATTCCTTCAATCTAAAAAACAATAAATGGTTTTTATTTAAAAGCTGATTTGCTTTGTGTTATAATTTGATTACATGAAAGAAAAAGCATCTAAAGATATAGTAGAGAAATATGAAAAATTAAAGAAAGTGGTTGAAAAACATCGCTATGATTATCATGTTTTAGATAAACAGGAAATTTCTGAAGAAGCTTTGGATTCTCTTAAAAATGAATTGGTTAAATTGGAAGAAAAATTTCCTCATTTAATTACTGCTGATTCTCCTAGTCAAAGGGTAGCAGGCAAGCCTTTAGATAAATTTGAAAAAGTACCTCACAAAGTAGCCCAATGGTCCTTTAATGATGCTTTTACAGAAGAAGATATTGAAAATTTTGATAAAAAAATAAAAAGAGCTTTGGGGACTGAAAAGCAAATAGAATATGTTTGTGAATTAAAGATTGATGGAATGCATATTGTTTTGGAATATAAAAAAGGGGAATTGATAATGGCTTCATCTCGTGGAGATGGAAAAATAGGAGAAAATGTTTTAATGAATGTTAAAACTATTCAATCCATTCCTTTAAAATTAAAAGAAAAAGTTGATGCGATAGTAGAAGGAGAAATTTGGATGGCTAAAGATATTTTCAATAAAATCAATGAAGAAAGAAAGAAAAATGACTTAGATTTGTATGCCAACCCGCGAAATTTGACCTCAGGGACCATGCGACAGTTAAACCCTAATATTGTGGCTCAAAGAAAATTAGATTGCTTTATATACGATATTTCCTATCCTGAAAAAATAGTGCCTAAAACTCAAAAAGAAGAATTAGAACAATTAAAAGATTGGGGCTTGAAGGTTTCTAAATATTTTGAAGTTTGTCATGGTATTGCAGAAGTTATTGCTTTTTGGAAAAAATGGCAGAAAAAATCAGGGAAAGAAAATTATTGGATTGATGGAGTAGTTATAAAAGTAAATGAAAGGTCTCTGCAAAATAAATTAGGTTATACAGGAAAGGCCCCTCGTTTTGCCATTGCTTTTAAATTTCCCACAGAACAGGTAACCACAGAAATAGAAGATATTATTTTACAGGTTGGAAGAACTGGAGTGTTGACTCCTGTGGCTCACCTTAAACCAGTTTCTATTTTAGGTTCCATTGTTTCTCGAGCGACTTTACATAATGAGGACGAAATAAAAAGATTAGATGTTCGTATCGGAGACACAATTATTTTAGAAAAAGCAGGAGATGTTATTCCTAAAGTAGTATCTGTTGTTAAAGAAATGAGAATTGGGAAAGAAAAGGCTTTTTTGTATCCTAAAAAAGTATTGGCTTGTGGAGTGGACGGGAGTATAGAAAAAATTCCAGGACAGGTGGCTTGGAGGTGTGTGAATAAAAATTCATTTGCTCAACAAAAAAGAAAATTTCATCACTTTGTTTCAAAAAAAGTTTTTAATATTGATGGGTTAGGGCCAAAAGTAATAGATGTTTTGTTAGAAGAAAATTTAATAAATAGTTTTGATGACATTTTTTCCTTAAAAAAAGGTGATTTACTATTATTACCTCGTTTTGCAGAAAAATCAGTAGATAATTTATTGGAATCTATAGAGAATGCTCGGGAAATAGATTTAGCTCGTTTTATAATGTCTTTGTCTATTGATCAAGTGGGAGAAGAAACTGCTATTGATTTGGCTAATCGTTTTGGTTCCTTTGAAAAATTTAAAAGAGCATCACTTGAAGATTTAGATAATATAGAAGGAGTAGGAGAAGTAGTTTCTCAAGCTATAATTGAATGGTTTAAAGATAAAGAAAATTTGAAAATGTTGGAAAGATTACTGAAAGAGGTTCAGATAAAAAACCCTCAAAAAACTTCTCAAAAACTAAAGGCACAAGTTTTTGTTTTAACAGGGACATTAGAAACAATAGGGCGGGATGAGGCTAAGGAAAAAATTCGCCTATTGGGAGGTTCAGTTTCAAGTTCAGTGTCTGTGAAAACAAACTTTGTGGTAGCTGGAGAAAAGGCTGGCTCTAAATTAGACAAAGCAAAAAAATTAGGAGTAAAAATTATAAATGAAAAAGAATTTTTGAAATTAATTCAGTAATTAGTGAAGCCCGACCTCTTAATTAAGATACCTGTAATCTTTAATAACTTGTTTTATTTTACTAATGCTTAGGTTGAACTTCTAAATAATTTGTCTTACATGTTTCAAAAAAAACTTTTTTAGACTATAATCATATTCATGGAAATTAAAGATATAGAAAATTTAGCTAATCTGTGTCGGATAGAAATATCCGAAACAGAAAAAGAAGAATTATTAGGAGAGATGGATTCTATCTTGGGTTTTATTGATCAAATCCAATCCGTAAAAACTGGTGGTTTGAAAGATAGAGCCGGAGAACATAGGAATATTATGAGAGAAGACGAGAATCCGTACGAAAGAGGAGAATTTACTAATGATTTATTAGGTGAAGCTCCTGAAACACAAGAAGGGTATGTAAAAGTCAAAAAAATCCTGTAGGATCTTTTTGAAATTTTTAATTTTTAATTTTGTAATTTTTAAATAAAAGCACTTCGTCTTATATAAGCTCCTCGGCTCGGAAATATAAAGTAAAACTTTTATATTTCTCTCGCACTACGTCGCTTATAAATCAAAATTTTTAATTTTTAAACATAAAACTTGTAGATAATATAAAATATGAAAATAGATTTAAAAACATTAACTATACAGAAGGCACATCAACATATGTTGGAGGGTGATTTTACTGCTCAGGAATTAGCCCAAGCTTACCTAGATAATATTAACCCAGAATACAATGCTTTTATTGTATTTTTTGAAGATGTTTTAGAGCAAGCAGAAAAAGCCGACAAAAGATTTAAAGATGGGACAGCTGAGTTATTAACTGGAATTCCAATGGCTATAAAAAATAATATTTTAATCAAAGGAAAAAGAACTACAGCTGGTTCAAAAATATTAGAAAACTATAAAGCTACCTATGATGCAACTGTAATTGATAGGTTAAAAAAAGCTGGAGCTGTTTTTATAGGAGGAACTAATTTAGATGAGTTTGCACATGGGTCTTCAACTGAAAATTCTGCCTATGGGGTAACTAAAAATACTTTTGATATGGGGAGAGTGGCTGGAGGTTCCTCTGGTGGTTCCGCTGTAGCTGTAGCAAGTGATATGGCTTTGGTGGCTTTAGGTTCAGACACAGGTGGCTCCATTCGTCAGCCTGCCTCTTTTAATAATGTTTTAGGTTTGAAAACCACATACGGAAGAGTTTCTAGATCTGGAGCTGTAGCCATGGGTTCTTCCCTTGATCAAATTGGACCTTTCGGGAAAAGTGTTGAAGATGTAAAAATAGTTTATGATTGTATAAAAGGGAATGATAAAATGGATAGTACTACTTTGAAAGATGAAGTTATTGAAAAAGCAGAAAAAGGGATCGATTTGAATAAAAAAATGACTATTGGGATTCCAAGACATTTTTTAAAAGAGGGTATTGATAAGGATGTAATGGAAAATTTTGAAAATTCATTAAAAAAACTAGAGGAAAAAGGATATAAGATTAAGGAAATCGAATTACCAAATATTAAATATTCTTTAGCTTCTTATTATATTTTTGCTCCAGCAGAAATTTCTGCTAACCTATCGCGTTATGATGGAGTGCGTTTTGGATTTAAAAAAGAAGGAGAAGATTTACTAGACGATTATATGAAAACAAGAGGAGAAGGTTTTGGAAAAGAAGCACGAAGAAGGATTATGTTAGGAACATATATTTTATCAGCTGGTTATAAAGACGCTTATTATAATAAAGCTCAGGCTGTACGAGAAATAATCAGGGAAGATTTCAGAAAAGCTTTTTTAGAAGTGGATGTAATTTTGACCCCGACCACTCCTACCCCAGCTTTCAAGATAGGGGCCAAGGGAAACGATCCTATTCAAATGTATCTAGAAGACATTTTTACAGTATCTTCTAATGTTGTTGGGAATCCAGCCATATCAGTTCCTATGGGTTTTGTGGAAAGAGAAGGGAAAGAATTACCTGTTGGTTTACAGATTTTGGCTCCGCATATGTATGAAAATCTTTTGTTTAAAGTAAGCTCGGATTTTCTAGGAGGTCCGACCTCTTAATATTTTTTCAACATTTTGCTCTCAACATTACACTCGCTATAAGTTATACTTATGGTATATGAAGCGAGCATATAATTCCTTCGCTCGGATTATATAAAAACATATTATTACATAATCGTTTTTATAAATCCTCACTTGAAATTATATGAAGCGAGCATATAATTCCTTCGCTCGGATTATATAAAAACATATTATTACATAATCGTTTTTATAAATCCTCACTTGAAATTATGGAAAATATTGATTTCTTAAATCTTGGACAAATTTATTATTGGATTTATCTTTTAATTTCAAATATATTTTATTATCTTAACCCGGTTAGGTTATTTAAGTTGTACTATGATAATTGGTCTTCTATAATGTTTTACTCTTTGATCCTTTCTGCTTTGTTGTTGGCTGGGATTCTTTATGTTCGCCACAAAATGAAAGAGGTTTCCGCAAAAAATTCTGAAATATTTGATACCGTAGTTTCTTCTACTGTAGATTTTGAAGGAGGAGAAATTAAAAACGAGAGATGGGAAAAAATAGTAAGTTATGTGAACTCGGATTCACCAGCTGAATGGAGAATGGCTGTTTTAGATGCTGATGTAATTCTAGATGAAATAATGAAAAAGTCCGGTTACTCAGGAGAGTCTTTGGGAGAAAGATTAAAACAAGTAGAAAGAAGTGATTTCATTACAATAAATAGTGCTTGGGAGGCGCACAAAATAAGAAATCAAATAGCTCACGGAGGAACAGACTCATTATTAACACAAAGAACAGCTAAGAGAGCAGTTGGTTTATATAAAATTGTTTTTGAAGAATTTCAATTTATTTAGTCTATATTACATATTATATAGTATATATTAAGTATTATTTATGTGAATTTTGCCTCATAAAAATTCGTCTCTGCGAGAAACGAAACGTAGTGAAGTAATGAAGCCGTCTAGAAATTATTTTTTTCTTGTTTTTTTGGGTTTTTTGGGTTATATTTTATATTATTGAAAAAAGGAAAAGGTAGAAAAGAAAAAAATCGCAAAGCGATTTTTTCTCCTAACACCCTAATTTCCTAAAAGCTATAAGCTAAATTATCGCGGGATGGTGTAGACGAACTGCACATGAAGCAATATGACTTATAACCTTTAGAGGTTATTAAAATAGTTGAAAATTAAATATTAAATATATCGCGGGATGGTGTAGACGAACTGCACATGAAGCAATATGACTTATAACCTTTAGAGGTTATTATAATAGTTGAAAATTAAATATTAAATATATCGCGGGATGGTGTAAAGGTTGCACAGGAGGCTCATAACCTCTAGGTGTCTGTTCGATTCAGACTCCCGCAACAAGTAAAACAAAAACCTCAGAATTAATTCTGAGGTTTTTGTTTTACTTGTTGTAATAAACCAACCATATGCTACAATATATAACATAATGGCTAAGTTTAAAGAAAAAATAAAAGCTCAACAATTAAGAAAGAAAGGATGGAGTATTAGATCAATTGAAAAAGTATTAGGCGTATCTAGAGGCTCTGTTAGTTCTTGGTGCATAGACATAAAACTTACAGATAAGCAAAAAAGTCTTTTGAAGAAAAATGCTATAAAAGCAGGAAATAAAGGAAGAATGATTGGAGCTAAAATGAATCATCAAAAGAAATTAGATAAAATTAGTTTTTATGAAAAAGAAGGACTTAAAGCTATAAATAATATATCAAAAAAAGATCTGTTGATGGTAGGTTTAGGTTTATATTGGGGAGAAGGTGTTAAATCTGATAAAAGTGCATTAGCGTTTGTTAATTCTGACCCAGATTCTATTGTTTTTATGAAAAGATGGTTTGAAGTAATATTTAAAATAAAAGAAGAGGAATTTATGCCTAGGATTTTTATAAACGAAATTCATAGACCTAGAATTAAAAAAGTATTGAAATTTTGGTCTAATCTGTTAGAATTACCTATTGAACAGTTTGGAAACCCTGTTTTTTTAAAAATAAAACAAAAGAAGGTTTATGAAAATTATGATAATTATTTTGGGGTTTTGTCTTTAAAAATTAGAAAAAGCACTTATTTGAAATATAAAGTTTTAGGTCTATTAAAGGCATTAAAAATGTCGACGTAGCTTAGTTGGTTAAAGCGGGCGTCTCATACGCGCCAGATCAATGGTTCGAATCCATTCGTCGACACAAAGTGTTGAGAAATACACAAAAATTTGTTAAAGTATTGGAGTATAATTGCGGTCGTAGCTCAGCTGGTTAGAGCGCTCGCCTGTCACGCGAGAGGTCGAGGGTTCAAATCCCTTCGATCGCGCATAATAACAAAAGCAAAGCGTTTAGCTTTGCTTTTTGTTTTGCAAAAAATATAAAAATAAAATATCATATAACAACTAGCCAACATAGCTCAGTCGGTAGAGCACTCCCATGGTAAGGGAGAGGTCATCGGTTCGATTCCGTTTGTTGGCTCATTCGAGCTCCAGTCGGTGGGGATTAAGACGAGATTCGCAAGTTTTAATGGTCCACTGGAGAGGTCATCGGTTCGATTCCGTTTGTTGGCTCAAAAGGTAATTGAAATAGCTCAGTTGGTGGAGTTGAAACCGACCTTAGGAGGTTTCAACAATGGTAATGTGTAGGTCGTCGGTTCAATCCCGTCCTCGGGCTCAATATAACTCCAGCCGGTGGGGATTAAGACGAGTTTGCCCTCTTAGCTCATCTGGTAGTCGCCTCATCGGCGACCCGCCGATGAGGCGGGATAATAGTATCGTTTACCCTGTTAGAGCTGAGGTAGCTCAGTTGGTAGAGCAACGGTATCGTAAACCGTAGGTCGCGAGTTCAATTCTCGCCCTCAGCTCTAACAGGGTAAATCGTAGGTGGTCGGTTCAAGTCCGACAGAGGGCTCAGTTTGAAGTTTAATGGTAGTCGCCTCATCGGCGACTCGCCGATGAGGCGGGAGCAATGGTATCGTAAACCATAGGTCGTCAGCTTACCTGTCCACGCCTTTTGGTACATAGGGGTAGGTAGGTTCGACTCTGACAGGTGCTTAAACAAATATAAAAACAATAAGAAAAGGCTTGCCAATAAATTGACAAACCTTTCTGGTTAAATAAAGAACAAAATAAATTACAAATATAATTCAACAGGTTTCAAGATGAAGTTTAGTCCTTCTGGAAAGAAACAGGCAGGTTTTTTTGTTATTAACCAAATTCCGCCAAACATATCACAATCCTTTTTGATCATTTCTTGTACAATTTTAATTGTACTCAATTTTGTAGTAAGTTCACTAAAAAGCAAACTCAGAGTACCTGCCAAGGCACCTGTGAACAGGGCAATAAGCCACCTCAGTGTAAAATTGGAAATAATCGTATCCCAGAAAACAATTCCTGATATAAGCGTGACAATTGTTGTGATGGTAGCACAGGTCCAACCTCCTTTTTTCACTGCCGTTTGGTATATTCCATACCCTACTGCAAATGCTACGCCGGCGGGAATAAATAGAAACAAAATTATTCCACCACCTATAATAGTAAAATAGGAGATTCCTATAATAACGACATAAAGGTATGAGATTTGTATGATGAATAAGTCTTTAATATCGGAATAAATCCATGCTAGTACCCCATCTCTTTTATATCTTTTGTAAGTTGACCATCCACGGTTTCTGAGCATTGTTTCTTTTTTATCAATAAAACTCATCAATGGGAATGCAATTAAAACTACCCCGCAAATTATTGTAAAAAGAAGATAGTGAATTACCCCAGTATCAACGATTAAGATTTCTGTCTGATTCATTCTTGGCCCGATAGACCGACTACATTCATAGGTATCAGAGAGGCAATACTGAGAAAGAAGATATATCAATCCAATTGCCCCAAAAACATACAAGAAACATACAGTCCCGCTCAAAAAGTTAGCTCTGTTTATCGGATGTTCTCTGAGCCAGTTTAAAAAGCATTTTGGACGGCTGAAGAACCATATAATTACACTGGTTATAAAAAGAAAACATGTTGAAATGAGTGAAATAAAGAAACCAATTGATTCCTGACTGTGTACATATATAATTTTAGAAAGTGTAAAAGGTTTGTTCATAAATTTCGTTGTCTTTATCGAGACGGTTTTCCATAAATTTAAAATAAATTCAAAATTGTCCTTGAAAATTGATTTGAGACTTCTGACATGATAACCGAGGATTGCTCCCGGAAAAGCTAGTAAAAGAAGTCCTTGGTTTTCAAAGAAACCGGCAATAATTATTCCTATCACTGCTCCAAACAATCCGCCAAAAAGATGCTGTATTTTTGTATTCATTTTTTCTCCTTTTAAAAGTACTTGGTTAATGTAAATACAATATTTACAAAATTATCTGTGTATATTAAACACTTATTTAATAAATAAGTCAATAGATTGTTGTAATGTCTAAACACATATGGCACTTTTTAATAGATTATTGATTAAACTGTGATATGATTTAAATCAAACGTAAATACGGACGTACGTACGAAATAATTTTAAACAATATGCAACATTTATACATAATAGGAACACCTATTGGGAACTTGGAAGATATTACTTTACGAGCCTTGAGAATTTTAAAAGAGGTGGATTTTGTATTATGCGAAGATACTCGAGTAACTCGAAAACTTTTAGATAAATACGAAATAGAAACTCCTACTATTTCTTATCATTCATTTAGTGGAAAGATTAAGACTGATAAAATTTTAGAATTACTGGAAGAAGGTAAAGATTTAGCCTTAGTCTCTGACGCTGGAACGCCTACTATTTCAGATCCTGGTTTTATGTTGGTGGCTCAAGTGAAAGAAAAATTTGGCGAGAGTGTTATGGTCACACCAATTCCTGGTCCTTCGGCCTTAATTTCTGCTTTGTCAGTTAGTGGTTTACCTGCGGACTCTTTTACTTTTTTTGGATTTTTGCCTCGTAAAAAAGGTAAACAAACTGCCATTAATGAAATTTTGGAATTAAAGAGAACAGCTGTTTTTTATGAATCTCCACACAGAATATTAAAAACCCTAGAAACAATAAAAGAATTATCAGAAGAATTTGAGCAAAATAAAAAAATTGTTATTGGTAGAGAAATAACTAAAATGTTTGAACAAATTGTTTCAGGAACAATAGAAGAAGTAATAAAATATTTTGAAGACAATTCAGATAAGGTAAAAGGTGAATTTGTGGTGATGATAAATTAGTCGAAAGTCTATAAAGCCTGCCTGCCCACGCCTGCCGGCGCGCAGGGACAGGCAGGTCTGTAAAGTCGAAAGTCAGAAAAATTTACGAAGTAAATTTTTCTCCTAAAAGCTAACCTCTATAAGCTATAAGCTAAACTAATATTTGGTTATTCAAAATAAATAAAGTATAATATAAACAATATGAAGAAATTTTTGATATTAGGTTTAATAGTTGTATTTATTCCATTGTTGGGGATTCCTTTAGCTTGGAAAACTACTTTATTGATTTTGACAGGATTGTATATAATTTTTTCCTCAATTACCTACAAAAAAAAGAGCCAAAAAAATAGTCGTGAAGAAGAGTTAGATAAGGTTTTTGTTGAAAATGAAGAAATACTTAATAAAGAATAAAATAAAGATTTTTGGTTTTATAACCTTGGGTGGTGTTTTAGGCATCGCTTTGTTTTTATTTTTGACTACTGACATTTTAGGTTTTTATGTCACATTTAACAGTGAAGTTTCTTCAGAAGTCCCAGCTGATAATATTTATCGCTCTGTTCATATTGAGACTCCAGAAAAAACAAAAGTTATTTATATGACTGCATGTGCAGCCTCTACTCCAAGTTTTAGAAAAACTCTTGAACAATTGGTTGAAGATACTGAAATTAATTCTATTATTTTGAATGTTAAGGACGAAACAGGAAAAATTGCTTTTGATTTGGAAAATCCTTTATTTCAAAATGCCATTGCTGATTCTAGTAAGGGAGAGTGTAAAATTCATGACATCAAAGAACTCCTTGAGGATTGGCATTCCAAAGGTATTTATATCATTGGACGAGTACCTGTGTTCCAAGACCCTCAATTGGTTAGAGAAAGACCAGAGTTGGCTGTGAAGAAATCAGAAGGAGGAGCGATTTGGAAAGATCATAAAGGTATTTCTTGGTTGGATGCTGGTTCAGTTGAAGTTTGGGATTATGTTATTGCTTTATCTAAAGAAGTCTATGAATTAGGTTTTGATGAAATTAATTATGATTACATTCGTTTTCCATCAGATGGAAACATGAAAGAAATTTATTACCCAGTGAGTGAAGAGAGAGTGACTCTTGATCCTGAAAAAGGGAAGGCTAAAGTTTTGCAAGAATTTTTTGTTTACCTAGATAATAAAATGAATGATATAGATGCCATTTTGTCTGTTGATTTATTTGGAATGGTAACTACTAATAGTGATGATTTAAACATCGGTCAAATTTTGGAATATGCTTTGCCGTTTTTTGATTATGTTTGTCCTATGGTTTATCCTTCTCATTATCCAACAGGATTTATTGGTTTGAAAAATCCAGCAGCTTATCCATATGAAGTGATTAAATACTCTATGGATTTCGCTGTGAAAAAGGCTATAGCAGCTAGTTCCAGTCCTGATAAATTAAGACCTTGGTTGCAGGATTTCGATTTAGGGGCAGATTATGATGCTGCTAAAGTAAGAGCACAAATACAAGCTACTTATGATTCAGGATTGGATTCTTGGTTGTTGTGGTCGGCTTCGAATCGGTATACTAAAGGAGCACTCTATACAGAATAAACCCAAAATCGGCACATTTCTTCGTCAGCCGCAGAAAAATATTTTTCACCGTACCTGAAGTACGACTCAAAATTTTTTCCTTCGATTCCTTGAACTGTATCCGATTTTGAGTTTATTTTTTTTTTTGGATTTAAGAATTAAGAAAAACTATTCCAGTTAACTGGAGTATTTTTGTAAAAATCTCTGGATTGCTTCCCACCTCATCCCTGCCTGGCCACGCCTGCCGGCGCGCAGGGGTGCGCAGTAGCAAGCAAGGACGGGTAGACTGTCGTGACCTCCTCGCAAAGACGGACGAGACAAAGTCTCGTTCGTACGAAAAGCAAAGCTTTTCGTTAACGAATTTTGCAAAGCAAAATTCGTCTCTGCGAGCTTGCGAAGCAGTCCAGAAATAAATCAACCCCTGAACACTGGTATTTTGTGTTCAGGGGTTTTAATTCTTCAAAATCTTTTGATCGGGAAATCAGGATGAGGATTTCCTTTTTTGACCAATTCGATTAAATTGGTCAAATTGTTTTCCTCTCCGAACTTCAAAAGTAAATCAAGAATCTCTTGGTTCACAATAAACAGAGGGTTGAGATAATGTCTCCAGTTTTTTGGGTTGCAACCCATTCCCAATCTTTCTGTTTTGGAAGAACGACCGACTATTTCAATTTCTGTTTTGAAGCCGTCAAGCCATTCAGCTTTTGTGCCATCTTTTGGGACAACACAAATTGTAGAACCATTTGACCAAACAGAAAGGGGGAAGTCAAAACAAAAATGTGTCTCGTCTTCCGTTGCTAGTATATTTGCTGGGTTATCTGATGGGGTTCTTTTTCCTTTGACCCATTGTTTTAATTCAATTTCCATTTTAAACCTCCTAATTTGTTTTGTGTTTATTAATGAATTTCTTTTTTTATCATACATTAACATAATATGTTTGTCAATCACTTTCAACTTTTTCTTTTTTCTTATATAATTACAACAATGAATAATGATAATCCTATTACATATTTTGCTGAGGTAGATCGTAGAAATAAAAGAACTCCTTTTGGTATTAAAGCCTCTGATAGAACTCGTCACGTCTATGTGATTGGTAAAACCGGTATGGGAAAATCTACTATGTTGGAAAACATGGCAGTACAAGATATTAAAAGTGGAAATGGAATTTGTTTTATTGACCCCCACGGACAATCAGTTAAGAAATTTCTTGATTATGTTCCCGAAGAGAGAATCGAGGATGTGATTTATTTTGCCCCTTTTGATACCGAGCACCCGATTTCTTTTAATGTTATGGAAGATGTTGGTCCTGATAAAAGACACTTGGTAGCTCAAGGGCTACTTTCGGCTTTCAAAAAGATTTGGGGAGAAGATACTTTTTCTGACCGAATGGAACACATCACCAACAATACTTTGTTAGCCCTTTTGGAATACCCTGGATCTACTATGTTGGGAATGACCAAAATCTTTACCGATGCAAAATATCGAAAAAAAGTAGTGGATAATATTACTGATTCATCAGTAAAATCTTTTTGGACTGAAGAGTTTGCTGGTTGGGACGAGAGATATAGAAAAGATGCTTATGCTGCCATTCTAAACAAGGTAGGTCAATTTACTTCTAATCCTTTAATACGAAATATTGTTGGACAATCAAAGTCTTCTTTTGATTTCAGAGATGTCTTGGATAGCAAAAAGATTCTTTTAGTGAATCTTTCTATTGGGCAGGTTGGAGAAGCTAACGCAAACTTATTAGGTTCAATGTTAACTACAAAGATTTATTTAGCAGCGATGAGTCGTGCTGATGTTTCTAGTGATGAATTAGCAAAACTCCCTAATTTTTATTTATATATCGACGAATTTCAAAACCTAGCTAATGATTCTTTCGCTGATATTTTATCTCAAGCTAGAAAATATAAATTGAACTTAACTATCGCTCATCAATATATAGAACAAATGCCAGAGACAGTGCATGCTGCAGTATTTGGTAACGTAGGAACTATGATTGCTTTTAGGGTGGGGGCAACTGATGCGGAACAATTAGAAAAAGAATTTGCTCCAAACTTTTTAGCAGAAGATATTGTTAATTTAGGTTTTGCTCAAATTTATCTTCGTTTGATGATTGACGGAATCGGTTCTACGCCTTTTTCTGCAAGAACCTTACCACCTATAACTAAACCAGAATTTTCTTATAAAAATGAAATCCTAGAAAATTCTAGAAAGAGTTTTGCTGCAGCTAAAGAAGAGGTGGAAAGAAATATTGAAGAATGGCTAGATTCTACCAAGGTTAAACCTGTTGCTAAAGCAAAACCTAGCACAGCAAGAATTCCAACAAGAAAGATTAATGACAAAGATGAAGTTTTGCCAATTATTTCTACGTCTGAAGAATCTTTTGCTAAAAAAATATATCCTCAAACAAAAAGTAACAGAATTAGTTTAGGTGATCTGAATAAAAATGATAAAAAAGAGTTTGTTAAGTCAAAATTTGTTAAGGCCCCTCGAGTGGCGGTTGAAAATAAAAACCAATTAAAACAGGCATTGTCTGAAGCAATGAAAAGTCTAGAAAAAGAAGTGAAAGAAAGAGAAACCGCCTCATCGGCGACCCGTCAAGGAGGCGGGAAAGAAGAAATTTCTCAAAGAAAAATAAAAGTAGAGACAGAGGAGTCTGAAAATAATAACCAGAATATTATTCGTGAAGAAATTAAAGCCAAAGATTCAGAAATAAAAACATCACAGGAAGATTCTTCTCGAATATTTTACCCTAAAGAACCTGAAAGAAAGCCTGAAAATGGTGTTTCAAGAGAAAATTTAGAAAAAATGCTATATGTTAAACATCCTGAAGAATAATTTAATTTTAAATAAAAAACAGCTATGTTTGGTAGCTGCTTTTTCCTTTTTCTTTTTTATTCCTATTGTTTCTTTGGCTCAGATTGAAATTACAGAAATAATGTATGATTTAGAAATTGGAGGAGACACTGGGAGAGAATGGATTGAAGTTTATAATTCAGGAACAGAGGATGTTAATTTGAGTGAATATAGATTATACGAAGCTGAAGTTAATCATAAAATAAAATCTATTTTGGAGGGTGGAAATACTATTATTAATGGAGGGGGTTATGCGATTTTATCTGATAATCCAGAAAAGTTTTTTGAAGATCAACCAAATTTTGCAGGTTTGGTTTTAGATACTTCATTTTCTTTAAAAAACACAGGTGAAATTTTAGTAATTAGGAATTCAGATTTATTAGATATTGATTCTGTAAATTATTTATCAGAATGGGGAGCTAATGGAGACGGTAAATCTTTGCAAAAAATAAATGGTAATTGGGTAGCTTCTAGTCCCACCTTGGGAAAAGTTAATTATATAGAAGAAAATTCTACTTCTACAACTAATGATGAAAATGTTGTTGATACTACTTCAACAACCAGTTCATCATCACCTTCAAATTCTGCTCGTGATATCGTAAAGATAAATATAAAAGCAGAAATAGATGAATTAGAATATTTACCCATTGCTGGAGCGGATTTTGAACTAAATGGTAAAGCTTTAGGTTTAAAAGATGAACCGTTGAAAAATGCTTATTATCTATGGACCTTTGGTGATGGTTCTAAGAAAGAAGGACAAAAAGTTTTGCATAATTATGTTTATCCAGGGGAATATTTAGTAATGTTGGAAGTAATTTCAGGGGAACATTCAACTTGTGATAAAATGAAAATAGAAGTTGTTCCTGCTGAAATAGAAATTTCAAAAGTGAATATTTCATCACAAGATAATTTTATTGAATTACATAATTCTTCAGATAATGATTTAGATATTTCATGGTGGAGAATAAAGGCTGATAATAGTTATTTTACTTTGCCTAAAAACACTATTTTATTATCTAATTCTTTTATTAAATTACCTTTTGATATTACAAAATTATTACCAAATGATAATTCAGAGATACAGCTACTTTATCCAAATGGAATGATAGCCTTTAATTATGTTGAAAAAATAATCATTGAACAAAAAACAATAAGTTATAATCTTGAAAAAAATATTATTGTTCCAGAACCAATTGTTTATTCTGTCGAAAAACCTAGAGAAGTTGTCTTAGATGAAAGTTCTAATAATCAAATAGCGAAAATAAATGAATCTTTAGACATGATAGGACCACAAAAAGAAGAAGGAGATAAAAAATCAAAATTTCCTTTAAATAAATGGAGTTTTATTTTGTTTGGAATTACTTTGGTAGCAGTTGGAGGGGTAGGTTATGCCACAAAATTAGATATGGACAACGAAAAACCTTTTTAATTGAATTACCTTAGTATTTTGATACAATAAACACATGAAAACAATCTTAGTAACAGGAGGAGCTGGGTTCATTGGCTCCCATTTAATAGAGGAATTAGTCAAAGATAAAAATAACCGAGTGATTTCACTTGATAATTATTTTACTGGATCAAAAGACAATCATATTGAAGGAGCTGAATATATTGAAGGACATACAAAGGATATAGAAAAATTAATTACAGTTAAACCTGATATTATTTATCATTTAGGAGAATATTCACGGGTAGCCGCTTCTTTAAATGAACCTGAGATAGTTTGGGATTTGAATATTAAAGGAACATTAGCTGTGTTAGAATTTTGGCGGAAAAATAAATGTAAATTAGTTTATGCTGGCTCTTCTACTAAATCAGTTGGGCCAAGAGAAGATGGAGTTACAGGAAGAGATTTAGCCCCTTATACTTGGGCTAAAGCTGTTAATTCTGAATTAGTGGTTAATTATGGTCGTTGGTATGACTTACCTTATGCGGTTACTTATTTTTATAATGTTTATGGAGAGGGAGAAAGAGGGGTCGGAGAATATGGAACAGTAATTGAATCTTTTAAACAGAAATATCTAGCAAGAGAACCTTTACAGGTAAGAGAACCAGGAAATCAAACTCGTTCTTTTACTCATATTGATGACACTATAGCAGGGATATTATTAGTAGGAGAAAAAGGAGAAGGAGACGGGTTTGGAATTAGTGCTGATGAGATTTATTCTTTATTAGATGTAGCTAATATGTTTAATGGAGAAATTGAGATGTTACCCCAGACAAAAACTAGTCGTCTGATGTCTGTGGTTGATTCAAAAAAAATAAAAGCTTTAGGTTGGAAACAAACTAGAACTCTAGGAAATTATATAAAATCTATTAAAGAAGAAAATAAATAGGTCTTTACTTATATATTTTTTATGATTTAATGTGTAAAGTATTATGTACTTTAAAATCAACTATAAATAAAAAAGAGGTGAATTTTGGAAAAGATTATTAGTATTACTGAAAATTGTTTGTTAGATTTGTTGCGTTCAGAAAGTGTTCCTGTTGAAAAGTATGGTAAAGGTGCATCTAATTCTGTAAAAAGGATGTCTGAATGTATTAACAAAGGTGAGTTCTTTCTTGGTTTTAAAAATGGTGTTTTAACTCGATTTGTGAATGTTGTCTGTTTGGCTGTCTATACCTGCTGTGGTCAATTTATCCTTCGGGAAAAATACCAGATCAAACACGGTAACAATGATACAAAATCAATTCGGTTTTTGTATTTTTCATTAGGAGAAACTGTTCCAACGTATGAGACGATCCCTTTAGCCGCTTGTCGAGCCATGTTAGAAGAGTTGCCCCAAAATATCTGGACTGGAGCTCCTCTTTTTCCCATTCAAGAAGAATCCTGGGAAAGAGAAGGAGAAAGTAAAAATTATCCTGGAATAAACAATGTTTATTCTTTCCATAAATTTACAACATCTCTTACGCAAGGAATTTCTTTGGTAGAGACAAGCATTTATGAAGAGGAATGTAACATTACTACAGGTTTTGATTGGGTTTGGGTATCAAAAATGAAACAATTTTTCAAGCCTGTTCCTAAAAATTAATTTTTTTGTTTTGAATTATAAGAGTGTAGCATTGGAGATGCTACACTTCTTTTTTTTTATCAAAATTCTGATAAACTTAAATATATTAAAAACTAATTTTATCAAAATGAAAAAAATATTAATATTTTCACTTTCCTATTATCCGCAATTTACTAGTGGTGCAGAGGCAGCTATCAAAGAAATTACAGATAGAATTAAACCAGATGACTATGAATTTCATATGGTAACTAATCGATATGATTCAAAAATTGAAAAGGTAGAAAAGATTGGAAATGTTTTAGTACATAGAATTGGAATAACAAAAAAGAATCCAACTTTTGAAGATTTGGGAAGATTACCATTAGATATAAACAAACCCCTGTATCAATTTTTAGCAGCTTGGAAAGCTTTGTGGTTACATCGAAAATATAAATATGATGGGATTTGGTCAATGATGGCTCATTCTGCTGGAGTACCTGCTGCTATTTTTAAAATCTTTAACCCAAAAGTATCATATATCCTGACTTTACAAGAAGGAGACTCTCCCGAGTATATAGAAAAAACAATGAAACCATTATGGCCTTTATTTAAAAGAGCCTTCACAAGTGCTGATATAATTCAATCAATTTCTACCTTTCTTTCTGAATGGGCAAGAAAAAGAAATTTTGAGGGACCAATAGAATTGATTCATAACGGAGCTAACCCACGAGATGTGGCAGCTGTTTTTGATGAACAAGAAATTGAAAATCTTAGAAAAGAATTAGGTAAAAAAGAAGGCGATATTTTCTTAGTAAATACGGCTCGTTTGGTTTATCAAAAAGCAACTAATATTACTATTCAGGCTTTGAAATTATTACCTGAAAATATAAAATTTATTATTGTTGGCGGAGGTGATGAAGTTGATATGTTAAAAACCTTAACCAAGGAGTTAGATTTAGAACACAGAGTTGTTTTTGTAGGAAAAGTGGATCGTTCAGTGGTTACAAATTACCGAAAAGCTGCCGATATTTTTGTTTGTCCAAGTCGTTCAGAAGGGCTAGGGAATGCTTTCTTATCAGCTATGGCTTCAAAATTACCAGTAATTGCTACTCAAGCTGGAGGGATAAAAGAATTTCTATTTGATAAAAAACATAATCCTGACAAAACAGAAACAGGGTGGGTGGTAGATGTAGATAGCCCAGAACAAATAGCACAAGCAGTAAAAGATATTTTAGCTAACCCTGAAAAAGTTGCACGAATAACAAATAATGCAAGAGAAATGGTTTTGCGAAAATTTAATTGGGATATGGTAGCAAAAGATATGCAAGAAAAAGTATTTAATAGAGTAATTAAATAAAATTAAATGAATATCATAGAAAAAGCAGGACGTATAGCAATAATTAAACATAAAGACCAAAAAAGAAAAAATGATGGTTTTCCTTATATTATTCATCCTTTTATGGTGGCTA
This sequence comes from Patescibacteria group bacterium, assembly GCA_018817595.1. GTDB lineage: Bacteria > Patescibacteriota > Minisyncoccia > Phycocordibacterales > UBA12079 > JAHITU01. The sequence continues at coordinate 44,733 of JAHITU010000001.1, read as the reverse complement.
ATAAATTAGCTCAGCATGGTTTTGGTGATAAAGTTATTGCTGCAGGATTAGTGCACGATGTTTTGGAAGATTCTGATACTTCTAGATCAGAATTAGTAAAAGATTTAGGAGAAGATGTTGTGAGTATTATAGATGCTATATCAGAAGATATGGACTTAGAATGGGAAATACGTAAGGAACAATATGCAAAAGATTTAAAAGAAGCTTCAGTTGAAACCAAAGCTGTTTCTGTGGCTGACAAAATTCACAATATGGGAAATATGTTAGAGACCTATAAAAAGGAAGGTGAAGATTTATGGAAAAAATTTGGTCGTGGAAAAGAAAAGAAAATTTGGTTTGAAGAATTGGTTTTACAGGCTTTAAAAGATTCATGGGAACATCCTCTTGTGAATGAATATGAAGATTTAATAAAAGAATTTAAGAAATTAGATTAATGTAAATCTTTTTGTCTTTCTTTTTCTTCGTGACTTCTCAGAGAGTCACGAAGTTTTTTATACTCATTTACATCTTTTTCTGAAATTAATTTATCTTGAAGAATAGCTTCCAACACATTTGTCCAGAATTTTATTCTAGACTTCGTTAACGTATTTAAGTCTCTCGATGTTTTAGATAATAAATTAGTATAATACCAAATAATTTCTCCAAGACGGAAAATCCGCATCATTTTTAGGGAAACAAATTCTTCTGATGTTCTGTTGTTTTTAATAAAAAAAATTAAAGCTTCTTCTAATGGGCGATTATACAAAGTCATAAAATTAAGAAAACGAGCCCACCCTTCATATTTATTTCCAAATCTTATAGCTGAGTGGTCAAGTAGATATATTTTGTCATCAACTACTCTAAAATTATGAGGAACAAAATCTGTATGAGTTAAGAAATTACAATACTGTTCAATAATTATTTTATTTTCATCTAATTCTTTTAGACCTTTTTCTAACAAAGTTTGAAGTTCCTTATTTTGAGGTAACTTTCTTAAAATATTTTCTTGAAATCTTTTATATGATTTTATATACCAATTAGAATTAACTCTTCCAAAAGTTTTTGCAATTGACTTAAGATGTCTGTAAGTAGTTGCATGGGCTCCTTCTTGTGTTTTGAATCCTTGTAGGGATAGGTCAAATTGTTTTTCTAATGATAAATCAATAAAGTTTTTTTCTTTTTTGATGAAAGATTGAATTGAAATTAAATAATCTCCTTTTTTTGTTAAAAGAATTTCTATAGGGGAGTAGAATTGATTATATGAGAAAATAATATTTTCTAAGGCTTTACGGCAACGATGTTCATGTTGAATTTCTTTAATTCCTCTAGGATCTTTAGTTATTTTTATAATTACTTTCTCGTTGTTTTTTAGATTTATTCCCTCTAGAATTAATTTTTTGCCACTGGCTGTAGTCACAGCTTGCATATTCAATTTCTCTCCAATAATGTGAGGCTGTGTTTGGTTTAGGGAATAACCCAATTCTTTTAAAATGGGGCTGATATTTTGAATTTCCTTTTTTATATTTTCATTACTTGGCATTTTTAAAAGTTTCTATTAACATTCCAGAATGATTTTCCCAGGAATTTTTGTAACGACTATGGTCTTCCAAAGAAACTTCTTTAAAGGGTGTTAGTTCTGGTTTCTTTAAAGGGGTTTCTTTTATTATTTTGTAAGCATTTCCAAAAGTAAGTCTTTGGATGTTCTTGATATATCTATTTTGGGAAGCTTTTTCGTAAGCTAAAGCATCTCCTTTTCTGATGATGTATGGTTTTCTTGTAAATTTAGAGATTATTAATAGCGGAAGTTCTACAGAGGCTCCATTTTGGGAATAAATAATATCTGTTTTAAAGGATTCAAAAAATAATTTTATAGTAAATAAACTAAGTCTTAATAATAAGGGGAGATGTTTATTTATGGAGATTATTTTTACCCCAGTTATCTTTTCAGGAATAAGTGAATAAGTTATGATTGTTGTATTTATATTTTTTTCATTCAAAAGCTCTGCCAATTTTTTAATATAAGGAGCTGGCTCTGATATTTCTGGGGGATATAAAGGGGTAAGTAAAAGTATTTTCATTATGGGATTAGTTTAGCATAGGATTGGTTATAATTTAAGGGTTTTTTGGTATAATAGAGATATGAATCCCGTTGGAGATTTGGAGAGAATAAATACTTATTATTAATATAGATAAAACGGGAACAAAAAATTATTAACTTAACTCGAGAACGTTTGTCTTTGACAAACTATCTCTAACGGGATGAAAATATTAATTACTACAGGAATATATCCACCTGATATTGGGGGACCAGCTACATATTCAAAATTATTATATGACAAATTACCCGAAAGAGGGATTGAGGTAGAGATTTTATCATTTGGAGAAGTACGAAATTTGCCTAAGATAATTCGCCACTTTGTCTATTTCCTTAAAATTTTAAAAAGAGCTAGAAAAGTAGATATTATTTATGCACAGGATCCTGTGAGTGTTGGCATGCCGACTATGTTGGCTAATAAAATCTTGAAAAAAAGATTTTTAATTAGAATTGCGGGGGATTATGCATGGGAGCAGGGAGTACAAAGATTTGGTGTGAAGGATAATCTCGATGTATTTTCAGTAAAAGAAAAAGGATATGGTTTTTCTGTTGGATTTCTAAAGATGATTCAAAAAGCAGTCGCTTGGTCTGCTGAAAAAGTAATAGTGCCTAGTCATTATTTTAAAAGAGTAATTATTAATTGGGGAATTGATTCAAATAAAATAATTCCAATCTATAACGGGATTGAACTAAACGAGTCAAAAGTCCATAAAGTTCATAAAGTCGAAAGTAAGGTTTTATTGTCTGTGGGACGGTTAGTGCCTTGGAAAGGTTTTGATGTTTTGATAGAAACAATGCCAGATATTTTGAAAGAAATTCCGAATCTAAAATTAAAAATTGTAGGAGGAGGTCCTCAAAAAGAAGAATTAGAAAAAATTATAGAAAGACTTGGATTAGATGAGAATGTTATTTTGACAGGGCCAGTTTCTAGAGATGAATTACTAGATTTAAAAAAGAATTCTGATATTTTTGTATTTAATACCAATTGGGAATCTTTTTCTTTTGATACTATAGAGGCAATGAATTTAAAATTACCAGTTATCGCTACAAATGTTGGTTCTTTGCCAGAATTAATTCAGAATGATATGGATGGTATTTTGATTGAACCAAACAACAAAAAACAAATAATAAGTGCTGTGAATAAAATTATCAGAAATGATGAATTTAGAAATAAAATAGTAATTAATGCTTTTAATAAATCCCAAAAGTTTTCAATAGAAAACACTATTTCTAATTTAGAGAAAATTTTAAAAGAGCAATAACTTTGATATACTAGATTCATGAGAATATTATCCATATCTATAGACAGAAAAGTATTTGAAGAAAATTCTGATGTAAGACAAAGGCTTTTTGATTATGGTACTTTAATTGATAGATTAGATGTGATTATTTTAAATAAAGAAAATGAACCTTTTAGAAAGACAAAAATAGGTGAAAATGTTTATCTATATCCAACTAATTCCAGAAATAGTTTTTTTTATATTAGAGATGCTATAAAAGTAGCTTTAAAAATAAATTCTCTAATTAAGGAAAATGAAACTAAAATTGATTTAGTCACAGCACAAGATGCATATGAAACAGGAGTTATTGCATGGTTAATCTCTCAAAAATTAAAAACTAAATTAGAGTTGCAAATTCATACAGATTTATTTAATAAATATTTTATAAAACATTCTTTTGCGAATCGTATTAGAACAATGATAGCTAGGTTTCTGTTAAACAAAGCCGATCATATTAGAGTAGTTTCTAAAAGGATAAAAAATTCTTTACCCCTTGAAATACAAAATAAATTTATAACAGTTATTCCTATTTTTTCTAGCACTGCTTTGGTTCAGGTTATCACCCCCAGCTTTTTCTTAAAAGAAAAATATCCCCAATTTAAATTTATTATTTTAATGATGAGTCGTTTGGAAGAAGAGAAAAATATTGCTTTGGCTATTTCGGCTATGAAGGAAGTCGTTAGAGTCTTTCCTAAAACTGGTTTAGTAATAGTGGGGTCTGGTTCAAAAAGGAATTCATTAAGAAAATTAGCTCGAAGAAAAGGATTAGAGCAAAATATTATTTTTAACAGTTGGACTGACGATCCTATTTCCTATTATAAAACAGCTGATTTGTTTTTATCTACATCCAATTATGAGGGTTATGGACTTTCTTTAGTTGAAGCCATTCTTTCTCATTGTCCTATTTTGACCACTAATGTAGGGATTGTAGGGGAAATTTTGAGTGGAAATAATGCTCTGTTGTGTGATGTCGGAGATGGGAAGTGTTTAACTCAAAGTTTAATAAACGCACAACAACATCCAGAATTGTTAGAAGAATTGAAAGAAAAGGCTTATAATGACTTTTTAAGAAAAGTCCCTCAAACAAAAAATGAGTCGCTAAATATGATGAAAGATGCTTGGTTAAAAACAATAAAAGAGTCAAAAGTCTACAAAGTTTAAAGTCTAGTAAGTCTTAAATTATATAAAAAGAATAAATTAGTGTAATATTTTGTACGTATGAAAAATTTTGATATTTGGAATGAAAAGAAAAAAGAAATAAATGAACAAAAAGATAGATTGTATTTTCGTGATGGTGAAATATGGTGGGTCAAACTTGGTATTAATATTGGGTATGAAACGGATGGTAAAAGCGAAGATTTTACACGCCCAGTCTTAATTTTGAAAAAATATAATAAATATTCTTTTTTAGCAATACCTTTAACTAGTAAAATAAAATTAGGTAGATATTATTGTCCAATTGGTAGTGTTGATGGAAAAGAAGCTATTGCTATTTTGTCTCAATTAAAAAATATAGATAGTCTTCGTTTAGTAAATAAGGTAGGATTTGTTGGTAGAAATATATTTGAAGAAATTAAAAAAGCCGTCAAGAAAGCGAACTCTCTTTAACGGTTTTTTCTTTCTCCTGCCTGAGGCAGGCGAGCCCTAAGGGCCATCTATACTTTAATAATAACAAGAGATAAAAAAAAAGCAAGTTTAAATTAATTTAATTAATATGAAATTATTAATACTCACACAAAAAGTAGATAAAAATGATGATATCCTCGGATTTTTCCATGGGTGGATTGCTGAATTCGCTAAACATTGTGAGAAAATCACAGTGATTGCCTTAGGTGTGGGTGAACATGATTTACCTCGTAATGTTAAGGTTTTATCTTTGGGTAAAGATAAAAACACTTCGTCTCTGCGAGCCATAGCGAAGCAGTCCAGTAAACAAGAATACATAGCAAACTTCTATAAATACATCTGGCAAGAAAGAAACAATTACGACAATGTGTTTGTTCACATGAATCCCGAATACGTCGTTCTAGGAGGATTTTTGTGGCGATTATGGGGTAAAAAAATTGGTTTATGGTATATGCATAAATCCGTAGATTTAAAGCTGAGATTAGCAGAAAAATTAACCCATATTATATTTTCAGCCACTTCTGAATCATTTCGTCTAGAAACTAAAAAATTGAATATTACTGGTCATGGAATAGATGTAAATAGATTTAATAAAAAAGAAGATAACCTAAAAAAAGATATTTTTAGTATAATTACCATTGGAAGAATTTCACCGATTAAGGATTACGATACCTTAATTAACTCGATTAAATTTTTAAGAGAAAAAGGTTTAAAAATTAAATTGGATATCATTGGTGGCGTAGGAAAACCAGACCAAAAAAAATATTTAGAAAATTTAAAACAAAAAGTCAAAGATTATGGTTTAGAAAATAATATTAGTTTTATAGGTTCTGTTCCAAACAAAGAAATAGTCGATTATTTGCATAGAGCCGATTTATTTGTAAATACAAGTCAAACAGGGTCATTGGATAAGGCAATTTTAGAAGCAATGTCGTGTGGTTTACTAGTTTTATCATCAAATGATTCTTCTAAAAATGTTTTTGCTGAATATTCAGAAAAATTATTTTTTAAACCAAAGAGTGTTAATGATTTAAGTAATAAAATAGAAAATATTATAAGATTATCTGAGGAAGATAAAATAAAAATAGGAAAAAGATTAAGAAATATTGTTGTGAATGACCATAATTTAGAAAATTTGATAAAAAAAATAATAAGACTTTATCAAAAAATATAATGGAAGAAAAAAAATTAACAATTTGTTTTTTTGGGATTTATAATCATGAATATGCAAGAAATTGTGTTTTAATTAATGGTTTAAAACAAAATGGCGTAAAAATATTAGAATGTCGTTCTGATAAAAATGGTTTATTTAAATACTTAGATTTAATCAAAAAACATTGGGAAATTAGAAAACACTATGATGTTTTGTTTGTAGCTTTTCCAGGTTTTCAAACTATGATCCTTGCTCGTTTTTTAACTAGAAAAAAGATTGTTTTTGATTTATTTGCTCCTATTTATGAATCTGAAGTATTTGATAGAAAAACCACTAAAAAAGGAACTTTGAAAGCTAAATATTATTGTTTTCTAGATTGGTTGTCATGTAAATTTGCAAACAAAATTTTATTAGATACAAACGAAAACATAAAATATTTTGTTAGAAAATTTAATATTAAAAGAGAAAAATTTTATAGACTTTTTGTCGGGACAGATATTTCTATTTTTAATCCAAGAGAAAAAAAAGAAAGTAATAAATTCGTAGTTCATTTTCATGGGACAAATATTCCACTACAAGGGATTGAATATATTTTAGAATCAGCAAAAATCTTGGAAAAGCAAAAAGATATTCAATTTAATATAATAGGTTCTAGTGTTAAAAAACAATATGGAAATTATGATTTAAAAAATATAAATTTTAAAGAAAATGTTCCTTATGAAAAACTTTGTGATTTTATTAACCAATCAGATATCTGTTTAGGTATTTTTGGGAATACTGGTAAGACTCAAAAAGTAATTCCGAATAAGGTTTATGAATGTATAGCTTGTAGAAAACCAGTTATTACTGCGGATACTCCTGCTATAAAAGAATTGTTTAATGAAAATGATTTATATTTAATTCCTAGAGCAAATCCCGAAGAATTATCAAAGGCAATATTGGAATTAAAAGGAAATTCAATTTTGAGAGGTAATTTATCTCAAAATGGGTATAATAAATTAACTCAGAACTGTACTCCTAAAATTTTAGGGGAAAAGCTGATTGATATTATTAATGAAAAATAAAACAATAAAAATTGTTTATTTAGCTTCTGGCAAAAATAGATACTTAGATTTATGGAAAAAAGGAGAGGCTCCAAGCAATTCTTTGTATGGTTTTAACTTTTTGATGAATGATCCAGAGATTGATTTTTGTTTTTTAAATATAAGAGAATATTATCAGGGAAACTTTTTTTTAAAAATCTATAAGAAGATAAAATTAATTAAAAATCTAGAAAAATATGATATCGTTATTTTACATCAATATTTAGATCTTTTATTTTTAAGGTTCTTTTTTAAAAGTAAAAATAAATGGGTAATTTTTAATATTAATTTAGTCACTCTTTTATCAAAAAGTAATAAAGTTAAACTTTTTATTTGGAAGAAAATAATAAAATCCGCTGATTTTATTATTAATTTGTCAAATTTTCAAGAGAGATTTTTGATTTCTAATAATTTAAAAATCAGTAAAATGAAAGTGGTTAAATTTGGTGTAGATAATGATTTTTATCAAAAAAATAATTTGCATCAAGGTTATATTTTATCGGTCGGACTTGATGCTGGTAGAGACTTCAAAACCTTGGTTGAAGCTATTTCTTTGATAAATAAAAAAGTTATTATAATTTCTCCGCAAAGAAATTTAAAAAACATTAAAAACTTTCCTAAGAACCTAGTAATAATAGATAGTGTGGATAAAATTAGGTTAAGAAGTTATTATAGTAATGCACAAATTATTGTTGTTCCTTCAAAGGCTAGTAAAAAAATCGGTTCGGATTGTTCTGGACAAACTGTTCTTTTGGAAGCGTTAGCTAGTGGAAAGCCTGTTGTTACTAATTTAAAAGAATGGATTATTGATTACAATTTAAAAGATAAATTAATAATTTATCAAACTGAAAATCCTAAGGATTTGAGAGAAAAAATTAATAGTCTCATTAATAATAAAGATTTGTATGAAAATTTATCTTACGAAGGAAGGCAGATTATAGAAAACAAATTAAATTCTAAAAGAATGATGACAAATATGAAAAAACAATTATTAAACTTAATTAAATAAAAAAATGAAAGTTGAAAATATTATTTTAAAATATATAAAAGATGGAAACCGTGTTATGGAAATCGGTTGTGGTAATGGAAATATAATAAACATGTTATCTTCTAATTCGGTAAAATTAGATAAAATCGTTGCAATTGATAGACTTAGACCAAAAAACATTAATAAAAATGTCGAGTTTTTTGAAGGAGATATAGAAAATTTTCAGACTAAGGAAAAATTTGATTTAGTTATTTTAAAACACGTTTTAGAACATATCAAGGATCCGATTGGTCTTTTAGAGAAGATTAAACAAATGTTAAATGATTATGGAAAGATTTTAATTGTTGTTCCTAATCGGTATGGCTATGAAAATGAGGCGAAGGTTTATTTGCCAGAACATGGGAAACATTATTTTTTATGGGATAGGGAAAGCCTTCAATTTACTTTAGAAAAATTGTCTTTTGCTTGTAGATTCCATAATCAATTTGTTGAGTTAGATAACAATATTTTTATAAGAATATTACCAAAATTATTTAGAGTTCAAAATTCAGAAATAGTTTGTGTAGCCATGGTCGGTAAACAAAAGATTGATAATGAAAAACAAATATAAAAATCTAATATTTTTTCAAAATGGTTCTATTGGTGATTTTTTGATGACTATTTTTCTTCTAGAGAATATTCATTTAAACGATCCTGTTTTGAAATTGTTTGTTGTTGTTCCTAAAAATGAAAAATTACTTATACAATTTTTAGAAAAATATCCATATATAAATATTATTTTAGCTAATCGTAAAAGCTTTATAGGATTATTGAGAATTGTAACTCTAATTAAGTTTTCTTTTTCAAAAAATTTAGTAATTACTGCTCCAACTCCAGGTAAGCTTTCTTTATATATAAAAATAATAGCTAGAAAAATATCATTATTTAGAGGTTCTAAATTAATCGGTTTTAACGATAGGAGGAGAATAAATAAATTTATTTATTCAGAACTATTTGAGTATGATACCAAAATCATTTATCCAGAATTTCTGAAAATGTTTATAAAAAACTTAGGATTTAAAATAAAAAAAGAAAAACCCTCTTTTAATTATTCAAAAGACAAAGGTATTTTAGAAAAAAACAATTTGGAGAAAAATAAATACATTGTTTTTCATACACAAGGATCCTCTTTAGGGAGAAGTTTAGTAGAAAAAGAAATTATAGATATTATTAAGAAAATAAAAGAGTTGTATCCTACTTTGAAAATTGTTTTAACAGGAGGTTCTTTTGATGAAAATATTTTGAAAAACGTTCTTTCAGTTTTTAATAAAGATGTTTTGACTATGATAAATAAAAAGATTTCGGAATTATCCACAATAATAGACGAATCAATCTTTTTTATAGGAGTGGACACAGGGACAACTCATATAGCTTCTTTTTTAGGAAAAAAATCTTTAGTTATTACTCATCCAGCAACAACACCTAATTGGATTTCTTATTATAATTCAAATGCAAAAACACTTTATTCCGTTAAAGGTTGTAAACATAATATACATGAGGGGAGAGAGCATTTAGAAAAATGTAGAGGAAAGGTTTTGAGATGTTTAGAGAAAGTTCCTTTAAGTATAATTGAAGAATCTTTAAAAGATTTACTAAAATGAAACAAAAAGAGATAAATAAAAATAGAGTAGCTTTTTTCTTAATTGGACTATACGGAGGGGGAGGAGAAAAAGTGGTTTTGGATTTAGCTAGAGGTTTTACAGAGGATGGTTTCCAAGTAGATTTATTGTTGTTTACTTGCAAAGGGTCTTTGCTTGAAACGATAGATTCTAGAATTAGTATTATTGATTTAAATGTTTCTAGAATATTTTTTTCTATTTTCCCAATAATTAACTATCTTAAAAAAAATAAACCTTTATTTATTCTAGGGACTTCAGAACATGCTAATTTAATTTTAATTTTAGCCAAAATGATTTCAAGAACAAAAACTAAAGTTTTTGTCCGAGTGGGAATGACTTTTTCTGACTTATTTAAAAATTATAAAAACAAAAGAGACAAATTAATTCCTTTTTTGATTAAGTTACTATATCCAAAAGCAGATAAAATTATCGCAAATTCAGAAAATGTAAAAAGAGACTTAATTATTGTTTCAAAAATACCAAAAGATAAAATAAAAGTAATTTATAATCCAAAATTTATTGAAGATATAAAAGAAAAATCTCAAAATGGAGTTTGGGAATATCCTGATAAATTTAAAATTTTAGCAATTGGAAGATTAGGTTCACAGAAAGATTTTACAACCCTAATTAAAGCTTTTGCTTTAGTAAAAAAAGAAATTGATGCTCAATTGATTATTTTAGGAGAAGGAGGAAAAAGAGAAAATTTAGAAAGACAAATTCAAGATTCGAATTTGAAAGATGTTTACTTAGAAGGTTTTGTTCAAAATCCATATTTTTATATGGCTAATTCAGATATATTTATTTCAACTTCTTTGTGGGAAGGTTTTTCTAATGTTTTAATTGAAGCCGGAATTTTAGGGTTACCTATAATAGCTACGGATTGTGGTTCTGGGTCAAGAGAATTATTGGACCCCAATTCTAATTTGGATAATCAATTAGAAAAAGGTAATATAGAGTATGCGAAAAATGGTATTCTTGTCGCTAAACAAGATATTGAAAATATTGCTAAAATGATTTTAGAATTGTATAAAAAACCAGAATTAAGGGAAAAATATTCTAAAAATATTAAACTAAGATCAAAGGAATTTGAAATAAAAAATATTTTAGAAGAATACAAAAAATTAATATGATAAAAAAAATAAAAGATACTTTTAAAAAAATATATTGGAGAACTAAATTTTTAATGTTTGAATCTCTTAATAAAGATTGGAAAGTGGTTGCTTATACAATATTTCCATTTGCTAGAAAAAAGAATTTTAGAATAAATTTGCTTATTAATAAAGGTATTATAAAACATAAGAAAAATGAAGATTTTATTGAATATAAAGATTTAAGATTTTATTGTGGAAAGCATGTTCCTATTGCTGATTTTATGGGAATTTTTCTTTCAAATAACAAATATATTTATAATAACTTTATTAATAATAGTGCTTTTCGATTAGAAGGACCTTATGAAGAGGGTGGTGTAAAGTTAAAAATAGGGGATATTGTTATTGATGCTGGTTCTAATTTAGGATTTTTTGCTATTTTAGCAGGAGAAAAGATAGGAACCAATGGTAAAGTTTTTGCTTTTGAACCAGTAAAAAAAACATCTGAGATTCTTAACAAAAATATAAGTTACAATAATCTTTTGAATATTAAAGTTATAGAAAATGCATTAGGAGATAAAGAAAGTGAATTAAACTTTGCCATTAATGAAGATATTTTAGGTTGTAGTTCTAATGTTTTAAGGGAAGGAAAAAATAAGATTGAGAAAGTTAAGCAAATTACTTTAGATAATTTTGTTGAAGACAATGATTTGGAAAAAATTGATTTTATTAAAGCTGATATTGAAGGGATGGAAAGAAATTTGATTAAAGGGGCTGAAAAAACAATTAAAAGATTTAAACCTAATTTGTCTATCTGTATATATCATCTTCCCGACGATCCTGAAGTTATAGAAAAATTAATTTTGGATTATGTTCCAGAATATAATATTAAAAAAACTAAGCAAAAAATATTCGCTTGGGTATAAAAAATAATATGAAGGAAGAAATAAAACCATTTATGAAAAAAGGTGAAATAAAAGTAATTGAAAAACAATTACTTTTATTAGGTAATCAAAATAAAAAAATAAATATTTTAGAATGGGGGAGTGGGGGCAGTACCGTTTATTTTTCAAAATTTCTTATAGATAATAATATAGATTATAGTTGGTTAAGTATTGAATACAATAGAAAATGGTATGAAAAGGTTATAAATTTCGCAAAAGGTCTTAATAATACAAAGGTAGTTCTTTTTGATGTTGGAAATAATAATTTAAGACAAAAGAATATAGAAATGACTGAATATGTAAATTACCCAAAAACATTAAATAAAAAATTTGATTTTATATTAGTTGATGGTAGAAAAAGAAGAAGATGTTTATTAGAATCCAAGGAATTATTAGAACCAAATGGAGTGGTTTTTCTTCATGATGCTCAGAGGAAATATTATCACTGTGTTTTAAAAAATTATCCAGACTCACTTTTTATTGGTCCCTATTTATGGCGAGGGAAAAATGAAGAAGTAAATTTTATCAAAATTTTGTTCAGTAAATGTGTTTTTTGGTTTTGGAAACCTTTTGTTTTTATAGGATTTTTAGTTATTAATATTTTAAGAGAAATTTATCACTGGTTTAAAAAATAGAAGAAAATATGAATATTTATAAATCTAAAAAAGAATTAATAAAAGATTTAGTTTCTGAAAATGATAATATTTTAGATGTTGGTTTTTGGGGGCAAGCTGTAAATATAGAAAATCCTAATTGGGTCCATAATATTTTTAAACTTCAAGCTAAAGAAGTTTGGGGGGTTGATTTATTTTTTGATGAAAAAAGATTAAAAAAACCACAAAATTATAAAAAACAATCTGCTGAGAATTTCAATTTTGAACAAAAATTTGATGTGATTTTTGCTGGTGATTTAATTGAGCATCTTTCTAATCTTGGTTTATTTTTAGATTCATGCAAGAGAAATTTGAAGGATAATGGAAGATTAATCATCACAACTCCTAATACTTTTACTATATTTAATTTTTTTGATAAATTCTTTAGAAGGGAACCTAGTGTAAATAATGACCATACGATTTATTTAAATTTTATAGTTTTAAGAAAATTATTGGAAAAAAATGGTTGGAATGTGGTAGAAGAAAATTATTTAGATGATGTTTGGACTAAATATAAACAAAGTTTAAAGAGAAAAATCCTCTATGTTTTTTATAAATTTATAGGATTGTTTACAAATAAATTTATAGAAAATATTGTTGTAATTGCTAAAAAAAATGAAAAATAAAATTGTAATTTACACAGCTATTTTTGGTGGAAAAGATAATCTAATTGAACCAAAATTTATTCCTGAAGGATGCGATTTTGTATGTTTTACTGATCAAGATCTTGTTTCAGATATTTGGAAGATAAGAAAAGAAGAACCTTTATTTAAGGATCCTGTAAGAAGTGCAAAAGTTTATAAGATTTTACCACATAAATTTTTGTTAGATTATGAAATAAGTATTTATGTTGATGGAAATGTTTATATCAGAGGAGATGTTAATGAATTAATTAACAAGTATTTAGGAAAATACAATCTAGCAATTTATGATCATAATCAACAAATGAAAAGATGGAAAAAACTTTTTTGGATAAAAGATGTAAAAGATTGTCGAAATTGTATTTATGATGAAGCTGAGTTTATTTTAAGTCTTAATAAAAAAGGTAAATTTAAAGATAATTCTGATTTAATAATTAAACAAATGGAAAAATATCGTAGACAAGGATATCCTAAAAATAATGGTCTAATTGCCGGTATGGTTATTTTAAGAAAACATAATGAATTTAATATTATAAAGGTAATGGAGGATTGGTGGAAGGAGATCAAGGAAGGTAGTCGTCGTGATCAGTTGAGTTTTAATTATATAGCCTGGAAGGATAATTTAGATTTTGTTTATATGAAAGGAAATGTGAGAAGTAATAAATATTTTTTACATACTAAACATAAAATAAAGTCAAATTTAAAATTATGAGTAATTCAATTCCACAAGTCAGTGTTATAATTCCTACTTATAATAGACCAATGTTATTAAAGCTGGCAATAAAAAGCGTTCTTAAACAAACATTTCAAGATTTTGAAATATTAGTTATTGATGATGGTTTGGAAAATCGGGCAGATAAAATTATTAGTCAATTTTCAGATAATAGAATTATTTATGTACAAAATAAAAAAAACTCAGGAGCCTCTGCTTCAAGAAATATTGGTATTAATAGAGCCAGAGGGGAATTTATTACATTCTTGGATGACGATGATGAGTTTTATCCAAAAAAGATTGAAAAACAATATGAAATAATGAAAAAGTTTGATAAACAAATTGATTTTACTTTTTGTTTGGCAGATATTTATTCTCAAAAAAATGGAAAACTTATTTATACACATAAATACAATTTTCAAGAAGGTTTGAAAACTTTTTTTGAAGAAGCTTTATCTTTAAAGTTATCAATGATAACCCCTACAGTTTTTTGCAAAAGAGAAAAGGCACTAGAGATAGGTAATTTTGATGAAAGTTTATCCTGTGCTGAAGACAAGGATTTTTTTATAAGATTATCAAAGAATAGTTGCGGTTTTTTCATGAAGAAGGTCTTAGTCAGAGTTAATTCTTGTGTTCAAAAAGAAAGTCATTTAAGTGGAAATATGAAATTTAGGATTTCTGGAAGAGAATTATTATTAAATAAACATATAACAGATTTAATTATAAGACCAAAAATTTTAGAAAAACATATTTTTATTTTAGCTTTATTAAATCAAGAGGATAAAAATTTTAAAAAATCAAACAAATTGCTTTTTAGAGGTTGGAAGTTAAATAAAAAAGACATTAGATTCCCTAAACAAATTTTGAAAAATCTATATCTGTCTTTACTTGAAAGTACATTTAATAAAAAATCTAATTAAAAGCTCACAGTTTTTCCACTCTTTAATATCTAGTTTTTTTCTTAAAGACGACCTCCAGAATCTTTTCCAAATTTTCCAATCGTTATTTGAATTGACACTACATATTTGTAACCATCTTTGTGATAATACTTGTGAGAATTCTGGTTCTTTGTAGAAATTTGTTATTTTGTTTTGGTTTTTAAGTAAATTAAACCAATTCTCTTCATTTTCTAGAAAATCTTTGATTTCATGACTTTCTGGTTTATAAATATTTTCATGAATTGTTATATCTTCATCTGTAGGGTTAATTTTAAGATTTTCTTTTAATTGTCTAACTCTAATTTGAGTAGCTGTTTCATTTTGATTGTTAGATTGAGTTTTACTGATATTTGAATCATGAATTCTGTATTGAATTAAAGTTTTTTTGATATTAGTAATTGGAAAATATTTAATTGCTCTAGTCCATAAGTCATAATCCTCTGCATGTTTATATTTGATATTATAATTTAAATTGTTCTTAACTAGGAAGTTTTTTCGAATAATTACTGAGGGGTGAATCATTGGACATTTAAATAATAAAGCAATTTTAATTTTTTCTTGATTTACTATAGGTTTAGAACACCTTATCTTTTTCTCTCCTATTATTTTTGCCCAAGCCCCAGCAATCCCAATTTGTGGGTTTTTATCCATAAATTCAACTTGAATTTCTAGTCTTTTTGGTAAACTGATATCATCAGCATCCATTCTTGCTATATACTCTCCTTTAGATAAACTCAGACCTTTATTCAATGATCTAATAACCCCAATATTTTTTTTATTATTTATTAATTTAATTCTAGAATCAGAATAAGATTTGATTATTTTTTCAGTTGAATCGGTTGAACCATCATTAATAATTAGAAACTCAAAATTAGTGAAGGTTTGGTTAAGAACACTTTCAATAGCTTCTTTTAAGTATTTTTCACCATTAAAAACAGGCATCAGGACTGTTATTTTTGGATTTTCTTTTATAATTTTATCCATGTTTTTGGTATAGAATTATTTTTATTTTTTTCTAAATCATTAAACCATTTTTTAGGAGCAACGATCATTTTATTAGGATTTTGGTTTAACCAAGCTCCCCACCAACTAAAAGAGCTATTGGCGATAATATTATGTTTGCATAAACTCATTAAAATTATATCCTCGTAATCTTTATTTCCTTCAACAAAAATAATAGGGAGGATAGTTTTTAAATTATTTTTTACCCACTTAATCTCATCAGAAAAAACAAAGATATTTAAATTATCATCATATTTTGAAATCTTTTTAATAGCATCTTGGTAGTAATCTAAAGAACAGGTACCGTGGACTATATTCGTTTTTTTGTCCTCAATATAATCACCTCTGCGAATATGAATGGAAACTGAATTAGTATCCTCAATGAGTTTTTTTATTTTTTTGTTATGCAAAGATGACTCATCTTTTAAAGTAAATTCTTTTAAAATTATTTTTCGTATATCATTAAAATATTTTTCGTTTTGCCAATAGCCATTTAAATAAATGTCTTTATTTTTATTTTTCAATATATTTTTGTTAAAAATATTTGAATTTTCTGTGATATAAATTGAATTATTCGCAAAAAATAAATTATTAAAAAAGTACTTTATTCCGCTTCTTTTTTTATATAATTCTAGTTTTTTAATTTCCTTATCAGTTGCAATGTTTTCTAATATTTTAAAAAAGGTTAAACCATATTTACGTGGCGTTCCTTTCTGGCTATTAAACCATGAAACATCAAGTTTCAATTCAGTGTTGTTTTTTTCTGCTAAAGAACGTCCAATAGCATATTGAAACATTTGATTTCCTAGACCCCCTGTTAGTTTTGTTATAATCATATTATTTTTTAAACCAAAAACATCCACAACCATATTTTTGTTCATCTGCTGTTTTTTTATTTGAACTACTTAAAAAAATACCTTTATCTGTTACTAAGGAAAAATCATTTAATTGAAAATCATTAAAATATCCCATAATTTGATCATATGAATATATTCTGTGGGCATTAAACATAATTTTTGGTTTTCCTATAGGAACAACAAATAATAGATTCCCATTTTTTGCTAAAACCCTTTTTAATTCTTTTATTGCCTTTAAATCTCCATCAGGATCTAGAGAGTCACCATAGCGACCGAGACCGATGTGCTCAATAGTATGCATGCAAGATAATGATTCAATACTATTGTCATGGAATTGAAGTGAAGAAAGATCTGCCTTTTTTGATTTTAAATTAGATAGATTTAGTTGAGCTGGTCGGAAATCATAAAATTCTGTTGGAATAAAAGCTGAGAGCATTGAACAAAAATGTAAGGTTGATGAAATATCTATATGCTTTGTAGGCTTTGTTTTTGATAAAATCCTGGATGCCCAAGCAGGGTGGTATATATAATGAGCATCAAATTTTGTTTTTTCTGTATTATCACTTAGGCAGGGGTATTTATTTCTCCAAGACAAGATAAATCTATTTTTTTTTGCAGATAGCTTTTCAAATTTTAAATAATCATTTTTAAAAATATAAAATAATTTTATTTTATATAAATTATTATAAATATTTCTTTTAAGATTTTTGATCATAACTTTTTAAATTATATCTACACAAGCAAAAGGAACTTCCATTATCTTAGGGTGATAAAAGCCATGCCCCCACAAATTATCTTCACCAAAACATTCACCATGATCAGATAATACCATTAAGTGGTATCTTTTTGGTAAATTCAGTAATAATTTAGGTAATAATTTATCAACTTCCTCTAAGGCTTTTTTTTGTCCTAAAATTGATTTTTCAAATCCCATATAAGGTTTATGAGTGGAAGATATATTAAGAAATAAAAATACTGGTTTCTTCTCCTGGTTTATTTTTAATTTTTCAATTAATTCTATTTGGTGTGTTAATGAATTTGGATTATTCTCTGAGAATTTTTCTTTCCAATAAAATTCTTTAAAATACTTTTTATACCATATATTAGAGGTTGGGAATTTATTATTAAACCAATGAACACCACCGATTCCAATAGTTCTAAAACCAAGTTTTTCGAAACCTTTTATAATATTTTTTGCAGCGGGTGTTGGAAATTTTGCCCCAGTTGTTCTTTCCCAAGCTAACTGTGCTTTAAAGATTTTTTCTTTATTTCTATTAAATGGTGCTGGTGTATTTTCATTATTATCACAAGGCATTAAACCAGCATGAAACATAGATATATGAGATGGTAATGTATAGGTCCCGTGTGACCCAACTTTATGCCAACCAGAACTCTTATATTTTTTAAAAATATTATTAAAATTTGGTGTTTCAGCTATTTGTGTTACATCATATCTTAAAGAATCTAGAGTAATAAGTACTATTGATTCATTTTTGAAATGTATTTTATCATTCAATTGTAAATATAACTTTGAATTATCAAGGTGTTTTTTTATCATTTTTGTAAATTCATTTTTTTGAATACTCTGATAAACCTTTTTTGAAAGGTTCCATAAAAAAGGGTTATTCATTTTTATTCTATTTTTTAATTTTTTCTTCATTTTTTGTGATTTTTTTAAAAATTTTTTGTACTAATGATATATTTTCCTTTATGTTATTTGTTATTTTTTTAAATTGTTTTGTTGAAATATCTTTATGTAAGAATATACTTCTATGATCACTTGCTGTGTATGTTTCATCCCAAAGCTTAAGTGATTCATTTGTTGTCATTCCTCTTCCAATGGCTTCTATATCATAAGTGTATTTACCTTCTTGGATAAACATAGTTGTAAAACCTTTGTTGTAATTTCTAAAGTTTAAGTTTTTTGTTTGAAAAGTTGAAATTAAGTATTCGTCAGTATCATAACCTTTGAGAACATTATTCCAGTGTGAAGTTGGTGCACATCGGAAACAGCTATTAGATCCTCCTATCCCTATCGGGATTGATTTTTTATCTGGGTAAGAATTTCCATCTTTTAATTTTAAAAGTTTTTTTGCATGTAAGTGTTTAGTACATGCTGAAAATAAACCGTATCTAAGACCATTCGGTGATATTTCACCATAATACTTTTGCATAGCTTTTGTTATATTTTGTATTAATCCTTCTTTAAAACCATGATCATCTTCTATCATGCAAATATATTCAGGAGCATATAATTCTTGTCCTAGCTGAAGACACATGTTGCGAGCATGTGCCATAGATATATTATTACTGAGAATTAAGAAAAAATCGTTGTTTTTATTTAATTCTTGTAACCAGTTCCACTTTTCCTCTTTATTTTTTATACTTGAGTCATGAACAATTAATTTAGCATCATTTTTTTTTGTTTCTTCTATTACACTAGGAAGTGTTTTCTTAACAACCTCAAGATTTTCAAAAGATGGGTAAATTGTTAAAAATTTTGTTTTTTGCATGTTATATTTTTTATTTTTTTGCTAATATTCTCATATCCCTTTCATATTTTTGGTTACAATATCTATAAGTTTCTTCGATTTTCACTTCTTTTATATCTACAAAACCAATATTTTTGAGTTCTACTCTGAGTGTTTTAGGGTTCCATCCATGTTTATGGGAATGAAGTATCCCATATTTTTTTATTGCCCAAGGGTCACCAAATATACCCACAAATCCTAACCTTATTTTTTCTGAGTCTTCCTCAGATCGTATCATATCTATACACTTGTCTAAATTTGGACATTCTATTGAAAGAATTCCTCCTTTTTTGAGGACTCTGAACCAGTTTTTAAATGCTTTTAATGTATCTTCATAAGTTAAATGTTCAATAAGGTGTGCTGATTTTATTTCGTCCGCACAATTATCTTTAAAACACGAAAGAACTGTTACATCATCTAAAATATCAGGATTAAATTTTTTATCGATATCGATATTTATCCACCCACGGTCTTGTTTATCACAACACCCAAGATTTAACTTTACTTTTTGATTATTTCCATAAAATTGTTTTAAGTAAGTATTTGTTTTATTTAATTTGTTTATTTTTTTTTGTAAGGAGATCCAAAATAAAATCTTTTTAATAAAGTCCTTTAAAATCCTAAGGTAGTTGTGTTCGTTTATAAAATTTTTAAATTTTTGGATATTCATATAGTTTTCAATTTTTGAATTCAGACTCTATCTTTTTGATGTCATAAAGCCATGCATTTAATCTTATAATTTCTTCTTTTTTAACAAAGCCTTCTTGATATAAACAATTATATATCTTTTTTATATTCTCTGCTTTGTTATTTTTGTTTTTAAATTTTATAATTGAAAACAACTTAATAATATTTTCTACATTAACAAAAACTGATATTTCATCATAAAAATCTTTCATTAAGTCATGCTCGTTTCTTTTTTGGTAAACACTAGCATTTGTAAATCCTAAGTAGTAATTTTCGAGCCATAGCAATTTTTGTGTTATATAACCTCTTAATATATCGGTAAATCTGAAGCTTACAGTAGAGGGAAGGTATAAATAATAAAAAAACTCTTTATTCCATAATGTATTTTGTGAATTGAAAGGACAATAAGTTTCTTTATCTAAAGCTAGTGGATTCCGTTTTTTAAATTTTATCTTTTTTCCAATTATTAATCTATAAAGAGAGTCGACATCAGGTTCTATGTCAGCTAATCCTTGCCACACTCCTATTTTTATGTTTTTTCTTGTTTGTGTCCATTTATTTTTTTCTTTAATTCTGTTTATCGGATAACCTCTTGGCCATATTTTTTCCTTTGTAAATAAATTATAAATGTTTATAAAACTTTTTTTATTAGAAAAAAGATCAATTTTAATTTTGAAATCAGGAAAAGACCAGTTATTATAAGGTAAATTATCATCGTCAGTATCATAGATAATATCAGCTCCATTTTTTATTGCATACAGATATCCTAGATTTTTTCTTGTGTAATGATTATATGGACATTTGTTAAAAGTTTCAAATCCAAGATTTTTTTGATCTTTTAAAGACAAAAATAATATATTTTTTTCATTTTTAATATTCTTGCTTTTTTTATCTCCTACTAAAATAATATTCCAATCTTTTAGTTTTTTGGAAAACTTTATGATAGCCTCTGTTTTTTTATTAATAGTAGTTATTATTATGAACTTTTTCATGAATGTTATTTTATTTTATTTAATATATAACTTGTTGGTGGATACACCCCTAAGGTATCTTTTTTTATTAGCATTAATTCATCATCTGTTTCTTTTGTTGAAATCATAAAATATAATATTCTTTCCTTGTAAAAAATATTTGTAATTCCAAGATTAATATAATAATTCCCTTGAGGTAAATGGGGTTTCTCAATAATTATAGATAATTTATTCTTACCATTTTCTATTTTTGGTATTTTAACTGTAGCAGTCATTATCTTATTTAATTCACTATTTATAATTTGTATACCAATTTGTAAATTTTCTAAAAGACAATTATTTGTAATTAATAGTTCAAAGTTTAAGGGATCATCATAATATAGATTTTTTTCTAAATGTTTTTTTATTCTTAAAGAATCTATAGTTATTTTTTCATTTTTTGTTAAAGATAAACCAATATTTTCCTTTGGTTTTTGTGAATTTTCTAAATATTTACTTATTACTTCTCTTGTTTCTCCTATCATTTCTATTTTTCCGTCTCTTAATAAAACACATTTTTTACAAAGCTTTTGGATTGATGTCATATCATGACTGACAAAAAGAATAGTCCGTCCTTCTTCCTTAGTTACTTCGTCCATCTTGCCAATACATTTTTTTTGGAAATCCGCATCTCCTACAGCTAAAACTTCATCCACTAAAAGAATATCTGGTTCCATATGAGCTGCTACAGAGAAACCTAAACGTACTAACATTCCAGAAGAATATCTTTTGATAGGGGTATCAATAAATTTACTAACGCCAGAAAATTCCACAATAGCATCAAATTTTTCAGCGATTTCTTTTTTAGACATCCCCAAGATTGCTCCATTTAGAAAAATATTTTCACGTCCAGTTAATTCAGGATGAAACCCTGTTCCTACCTCTAAAAGAGACGCTACTTTACCATGCATTCTAATTTCTCCTGTTGTTGGAGGGGTAATTCCTGTTAAAATTTTTAAAAGAGTTGATTTTCCAGATCCATTTGGTCCGATAATTCCGATAGCTTCTCCTTTATGAACTTCAAAATCGATATCCTTTAGAGCCCAAAAAACTTCATTGGTTGTTTTTCCAATAATTTTTTTAGCTTTGTGTTTTAAAAAAGAAAATGGTTTTTTAGCTATTTCGGTCAAAACATCACGCATAGCAATATATCCTCCTTGTTGATGAGTGATGTTATATTTCTTTGAAATGTTTTTGATTGTAATTATAGGTTTCATATTAAATTATATTATATCAGCAAAATATCTTTCTGTTTTTTTGAAAAAATAGAAACCGACTAATAGAAGTATCAAACAAGCTACTCCAGATATTAATAAAAGAGTCCAATTAACAGGGGCGGTTTCTAAAAGAGCGGCACGAGCAGCCTTAATAACCCCTGTCATTGGGTTAATGGCTAAAATCCAAGAATATTTTCCAACAATACTGGCTGGGTAAATTACAGGAGTAAGATACATCATTATTGAAATAAAAAAAGGTAAAACATAACGAACATCTCTATATTTGACATTGATGGAGGCTAAAAATAAGCCACCTCCGACAGAAGCCATAAAAGTAATTAAAAGGAGTAATGGTAAAATTAAAAGTCCTGATAAATTAGGGGTGTATTTGTAATATATCATCATTACTATCAATATAGTTGATGCAATAGAGAAATCAACAAATTTTGTAACTGTAGAAGAAATAGGTAATATGATTCTCGGGAAATATACTTTGGTAATTATTCCTTTATTAGAAACTAAACAATTACTTACATCTGAAAGGGAAGAGGAAAAAAATTGCCAGATTAATAAACCTGTGTAGACAAAAATAGGGTAAGGAATTCCATCTGAAGGCATTTTAGCCAATCCTCCGAAAAATATAGTAAAAACCACCATTGTCATAAATGGTTGAAAAAGTGCCCAAAGAATACCAATAGCTGTTTGTTTATAGCGCACTTTTATATCCCTCCATGTTAAAAAATATAGCAATTCTTTGTATTGCCATATTTCTTTGAAATCATTCCAATTAAAAGTTTTTTTAGGTTTTATTATTGTAGTTTTCATTTTGTAATTTTACCACTTATTTATATTTTTTATTATTTTTTTCTTTATTCCTAAATATGATTTAGTCGCTTCTTTTTCTAATTCAGGAGAAACTATCCTTAAAATTTCTTTTCCGAGAATACGATATTGACCCCCAACTTTATTAGCTCGGATTAAGCCATTTTTCAACATTCTTTTTAATGTGCTATTACTTATTTTCAATAATTCCTGAGTTTCGTCTGTTGTGTAAATAGCATTTCTTTGAATTTCTTTTGTCATATTATCTATATTATACAAAAGTGTCATATGGTGTCAACAAGTGTCAACAAAAAATATTAATTTATATTTATCTTAATAACTAAAAATTTATTTAAAAATGAGTTATAATAATCTGATGAAAAAAAATAAATTTTTAATATTGATTACGGTGTTGATTTGGTTTATTTTATTTTGTGATTTATTGGCTAGTTATTATTTTCTCTATTGGAGGTTTTGGTGGACAGATATAATTATGCATTTCTTAGGTGGTTTTTGGCTGACCCTATGTAGTTATTATTTATTTTATTTATCGGGCTGGTTTAACGGTTTGAGGTTTACAAAATTAAAAAAAAGATTTTATGGTTTTATCAAGAGGCATTCATTTATAGTTACTTCCTTAACCTTCGTTTTATCTATTAGTATTCTATGGGAAGTCTTTGAATTATTCTTTGCTTTTCCTTTAAGGGGTGGTTATTTATCCGATACCATTTTAGACTTGATTATGGATACTGTCGGTTGGGGGGTGTTTTACTTTCTTTTTTTAAAGAAAGTAAAAACGAGTCAAAAGTCGAAAGTCTATAAAGTCGAAAGTTAGTAATAATTCTCGAGTTGCAGAAACAGGGATAACTGATAAAATAAGGACAGTCGAAAGTCTATAAAGTCTATAAAGTCAAAAGAATAAAAATTGAAAAATTTGAAGATATGATTTCATGGCAAAAAGCAAAAAATTTAACTATTGATATTTATGAAGAATTTAGAGACAGTAAAGATTATGGATTTAGAGATCAAATTCAAAGAGCTTCGGTTTCAATAATGAATAATATTGCCGAAGGTTTTGAAAGAAGAGGAGATAAAGAATTTAAACATTTTTTATTTATAACAAAAGGTTCTTGTGGAGAAGTAAGGTCTATGTTGTATATAGCATTAGAATTTAATTATTTATCAACAGAACAGTTTAAAGAACACTTTGGAATGTCAGTTGAAATTTCAAAACTATTATCAGGATTCATAAAGACTTTATAGACTTTAGACTTTATGGACTTTTAACTAATTTATATTATGGATGAAAAAGGACTTATTTTAAAACCGAAATTATGTATCTCTGGAGCAGCTGAAACTACTCATCTTACTCCCGATGCTATTGTCAAAACAGAAGAGTTAGGAAAAGAGATTGCACGACAAGGAGGTATTGTCGTAACTGGTGCAACAACTGGATTACCTTTATGGGGAGCAAAAGGAGCAAAATCAGAAGGAGGTTTTTCTATTGGATTTTCTC
Source organism: Patescibacteria group bacterium (assembly GCA_018817595.1). GTDB lineage: Bacteria > Patescibacteriota > Minisyncoccia > Phycocordibacterales > UBA12079 > JAHITU01. The sequence continues at coordinate 20,254 of JAHITU010000001.1, read as the reverse complement.
CTGCTGATACTGAAGGGGAACATTTACATTTCTACAAATTACCTACGGAATATATGGATTTGATTATTTATACTGGTTTTGGTTATCCAGGAAGAGATTTGATTTTGACCAAATCTGTTGATGCTGTCTTTATTTCTGCAGGAAGGGTAGGGACTATTCACGAATTTACTATTGCTTTTGAAGATAAAAAACCAATGGGGATTTTACAAGGGGATTGGGCAACTGATGAAATCATTGAAACTATTCTTGAAAAAGCTAACCGACCTAACGATAAAATAGTTTTTGATTCTGACCCTAAGAGATTAGTAGAAAAAGTTCTTGAACTAGTTAGAAAAGATAAAGAAGAAATGTATAAAAATTATGAAAAAGTTAATTTAGAAAATATTGAAAAAAATATTAAAATTAAACATAATTAAGAAAAATAATAATAAATTATAAACAAAACAGTCCAGCTACTTAGTTTTTTTAAAAATCTAAGTCCTGGGTTGTTTTTGATTGTTTAAGGTAAATATTTTGGTATAATAGGAAAGTCTTACTTTGTAAATAGGTGTATATTTAATTATAAAGTGAAAACAATTACTCTTTGAGTGATTTTATGAATATAAATAAATTAAATTATGAACAATATATTAAAGCTAAATTCTGTTCAAAGCAGAATCCAAAAAATAAAAGACCTTCGACGTAATCAGCAGATTTTAATTGTGCTTATTTTAATAATTCTAGGATTTGTTGTTTATCAACAATTTATCATTAAAGATATTATAAAAGAAGATACTGTTGTTTCTAACGCAAGACAGGTAGAAATAATGTCTGTCGAAGATTTAAGTTTAGATAACACTCCATTACCGTTGTTGGGAAAAGTACAATCTCAATCCTCTGCAATTGTTCATGCTCAATCAGCTGGAGAAATTACAGCTCTTTATAAAAAAGAAGGGGATTCTGTTTGGGCTAATCAAGTAATTGCTGAAATAGATAACTGGGCTCAAAGATCTTCTCTTATTCAAGCAGAGGCTAGTGTAGAATCAGCTACCGCTTATTTAAATAAAATTAAAACAGGAGCTCGTGATGAACAAGTTTCTATTCTAAAATCTACTCTAGATAATAGCGAAAATGCATTAAACGAAACAAAAGTGTCTGTAATAAATACATTAAATGATGCCTATATCAAAGCCGATGATGCTATTCGAAATAAAACCGATATAATGTTCAGAGATCCTAGAGGTTCAGACCCACAGATAACCTTTCCTGTGAATGATTCACAATTGGAAATTGATATAGAATGGGAAAGATTTCTGATAGAACAAATGTTAGAAAAATGGGGAGACTCTTTGTTTATTTTAGAAACAGAAGATGATTTAATTGAAGCCCTAGAAATAGCTAAAGAAAATATCGATCAAATAAGAAAGTTTTTGGATAATATTGCTTTAGCTGTAAATGTTCTAACTCCGACTACTAACTTGTCTGAGTTAACCATTAGTACTTGGAAAGCAGGAGTAAGCTCAACTCGTTCAATTATAAATATGACAGCTTCTGCTATCCCCGGAACTGTTAATTCTTTGAATTCAGTCATTTCCGCTAATGAAATAGCCCAATTGAATTACAATCAAATTTTAACAGGGGAAAGAACAGAAGATATTATTGGAGCTGAAGCTCAATTAAGGCAGGCCGAAGGAGGTTTGGACTTAGCCAAAGCTGCTTTAGAAAAAACGATTGTGAGAGCTCCTATTAGTGGAACTATTAATTCACTTAATTTTAAAAAAGGAGATTTCGTTTCTAACTTTGAACCTATTGTAACAATTGCCAATAATAATAAATTAGAAGTGGTTTCCTATATTACAGAAATAGATAGAGAAAGTATAAATACAGGAGCCAGTGTTTTGATTAATAAGAAATGGAAAGGTTCTGTAAAAAATATAGCTCCTGCTCTAGATTCTAAAACTAAGAAAATTAAAGTTGAAATAGAAGTAGATGATAAAAGTGCTGTGTTAACTAACGGTCAATCTGTTTCTCTATTAATAGAAAGAATTTCTAAAAAAGATACAGGGGAATTGGTTGAGTTTTCTGTACCGATTTCTGCTGTAAAAATTGGGGCTGATTCTGTTGTAGTATTTACTGTAAACGAAGAAAACAAACTAGTTGCTCACCCTGTTATTTTAGGGCCTATTCTAGGAGAAAAAATAATTATCGAGGAAGGACTAGTTGGAGAAATGGAAATAGTAATAGATGCTCGCGGGCTAAAAGAAGGGGAAACAGTCGAAAGTCTAAAGTTTATAAAGTCTATAAAGTAAAAAATCACTTTGTGGTTTTTTATCAGATATAATTAATTAAATTATGCAAAATTTCTGGATATTTTTTACAAGAAAAAAAAGTTTCACTATTCTATTAATTCTTGCCTTGATTGTTACTGGGTTGTTTTCTCTTGTTTCTATCCCAAAAGAATCTGCTCCTGAAATACAAATTCCAGTGGCTATTATCTCTACTTTTTTGCCAGGAGCTTCTGCTGTAGATACAGAAAGGTTGATCACTAATAAAATAGAGGATCAATTAATAAACAACTTAGATTCTTTAGATAGTATTACTTCCACATCAGGGGAAGGCTTTTCATCCGTTGTAGTTCAGTTCAATGCTGATGCTGATATTCAATTATCTATTCAAAAAGTAAAAGACGAAATTGATAAAGTAAAATCAGAATTACCTAACGAATCTGAAGATCCGATTATTTCAGATATCAATTTCGCTGATCAGCCTATTCTGATGTTATCTATTACGAGTGATTTGCCGGCAACCGAGTTTATAAAATTATCCGAAGATGTAGAAGAAAGATTAAAATCAGTCAATGGGGTTTCGAAGATAACTATTTCTGGTATTTCAGAAAGAGAAGTACAAGTAATTGCTAATCAATCAGCTCTATCAAAATTCAATTTAAGTATTACGGACTTAGTAGGTGCTATTTCCAGAGCCAATTCCTCTTTGCCTGTGGGTGATATTGAAATGCAAGGGATTAAATATCCATTAAAATTTAAAGGAGATATTATTGACCCAGAAGAAATAAAAAATATTCCCGTTTTGAATATTGGAGGCGAAGTAGTTTATGTGAGAGACCTAGCTTTTATTTCTGATGGAGTGAGTCAAAACACTTCTTTTTCTAGAGTATCTGTAAATGGGCAACCTTCACAACAAGCAGTTTCTTTATCTATTTTTAAAAAGAGAGGGGGAGACATTACTAAAATAGTAAACGGAGTTAAAAAAGAATTAGCAGAAATGCAAGATGGCGGAATTCTTGAAGGAACAGAAGTTTTAACATCTATAGACTTGGCTGAATATTTGAACGAAGACTTAAAAAACCTTTCTATGTCAGGATTAGGGACAGTATTTTTAGTTATTTTAATTTTATTCTTTACTATTGGTTGGAGAGAAGCGATGATAGCTGGTCTAGCTATTCCTTTTTCTTTTTTGATTGCTTTTGTTGGTTTGTATGCCACTGGAAATACAATTAACTTTATTTCTTTGTTTGCATTGATTCTAGCTGTAGGTATTTTGGTTGATTCTGCTATTGTAGTTACTGAAGCAATGCATACAAAAATTAAGGGGGGAATGAATGGACAACAATCAGCAGTAGAAACCATAAAAGAGTTTTATATGTCTTTGACATCAGGGACAATGACAACAGTCGCAGCCTTTTTTCCTCTATTCTTTTTATCTGGAATTATAGGGAAATTTGTTAGTGGAATTCCTTATACACTTATCTTTGTTTTATTTGCTTCTCTTTTTGTGGCTTTAGGTATTGTTCCTTTAATTTCTGTAATGATCTTGAAAAAAAGAGGCGCTTTAGACGATAACATAATGGTAAAAATGAGAACAAAATATACCAATATGTTGCAACAGTGGTATCAAGAAAAATTAGAATATATTTTAGATAATAAAAGTTTTCAAAAGAAATTCTTGTGGTCAATGGGTTTGGCTTTAATTCTTTCTTTTTCTCTACCTGTGAGTGGGCTATTGAAAACAACTTTGTTTCCGACTGATGATTTAGATTTTATTTATATTGATGCAGAAATGCCTCAAGGAACAATTTTGGCTGAAACAGATATGTCTATTCGAGCTATTGAAGAGGTTTTGTATTCACAACCATATATAGAATCTTTTGCTACTACAGTAGGCTCTTCTAATGCTTTTAGTGATTCTGGTTCTGGGTCAGGAGAAAAACTAGGTAATATAACAGTTCTTCTTAAAGATAAAAGATCTAAAACAAGCTCTGAATTAGTTGAAGACTTGAGAATCGCTTTAGTTGGAATAAAAACAGCTGAAATAAAAGTAGCTCAACCAAGCGACGGACCACCTTCAGGAGCTCCGATATCAATAAAATTTTTTAGTGAAGACCTAGATGACTTGGAAAGAGTTGTTCTCAAAGCAGAATCTATATTGAAAGATATTTCTGGAACTGTTGATGTGACTAATAGTATGAAATCAAATGTTGTTGAGTTTGTTCTAGAAATAGACAGAGCGAAATTATCTGATAATAATTTATCAGCTACAATGATAGCACAGGTTTTAAGAACTGCTGTTTATGGAGTAGATGCTACCACGATAAAAACAGGTGGTGAAGATATTGATGTTTTGGTTAAGTTAAATCTTAATCCTGAAAATGTGGATCCTTCTTTAACTTCCCGAACAACAATAGATTCAATAAGACAAATGGAGATTGTTACTCAAAATGGAATTGTTCTTCTAGGTTCCTTAGTAGATATCAATCTACAAAAAAGTAATTCTTCTATTAGTCATGAAGATGGAGAAAGAATTGCTACAGTTTCTGCGCAACTGAAAAAAGGAGCTAATGCTTTAGAAATTAACAAAGAATTTCAATCTAAGATTGACGATGGAACCCTAAGCTTACCTCAAGGAGTATCTTTGAAAACAGGAGGGGAGAATGAAGACATTGCTCAAACTTTTACAGAAATGTTAATGGCCTTAATCGCTGGTATGATATTGGTAATTGTAGTTTTAATATTACAATTCGATTCATTTAGACAAACATCATTTATAGTGGTAGGAGTTGTATTTTCTTTAATTGGAGTGTTGGTTGGGTTAACTCTTACTGGGAATGCCTTTTCTTTCCCATCATTTATTGGAGTCATTGCTTTGGCTGGAATTGTAGTAAATAATGCTATTATTTTAATCGATACTATGAATGTTATGAGAAAGAACAAGCCTGAAGTTTCAATTAAAAATATTGTGATTGAATCAGCCTCTATTCGTTTAAGACCAGTTTTGCTTACAACTATTACAACAGTTATTGGAATGGTTCCTTTATTGTTTGCTTCAGCTACATGGAATCCTTTAGCTTATTCAATTATTTTCGGACTTTCTTTTGCTACTGTAATTACCTTGATTTTAGTACCGATTCTATATCTTCGCTATACGAAATAATTTTTAATAAAAATTAACTCAGAATTAAGATTTGAGAATTAGGAATTAAGAACAATTGGCTCTAGCCAATCGTCTTTGCGAGGAAGGTTAATTTTTATAAAAACTTTATCTTTTCTTCATGTTCTCTGTATTATAATTAAAATGATTATTATTAATTAATAATAAATAATTATGAATACTTATTTAAATTTGAGTGGTGTTTCCAATGTACTTGGTTATAATTATGGACCTGATTATATTGTTGTGGGATTTAGAGATGGTGATTCCTATAAATACACTTATAAAAGTGCTGGAGAAAAAAATGTTGAGGAAATGAAATTATTAGCCGATAAGGGTATTGGTTTAAATAATTTTATTAATGACAATGTGAAGAAAAAATACGAAATGAAGATGGAATAAAAAACACTTGGACCTAGAAGGTCCAAGTATTTTTTTTATTGTTATCCTCGGTTTTTTTAAGGATATTTTTTATGTGTCTACGAGCGTCTGTGGTTTTAGCAAAGTCTAACCATTTTTTAGTTGGAGTGATTTCTTTTTTGGTCATAATATCTACTATGTCTCCGTTTTTTAATTTGGTGTCTAGAGAAACTAATTTTCCATGAACCTTGGCTCCGTGCATATGACTTCCGATATCTGAATGGATAGCAAAAGCAAAATCAACAGGGCTTGAATTTACGGGTAAATCAATAACATCCCCTTTAGGGGTAAAGACAAAAACTCGGTGTTCAAAAAAGTCTTTTTTCAAATCCCCAATAAATTCTTGGGATTCTTCATCTTCTGTTTCATTAGCTAATTTTTTAATCCAATCAGGAATTTCTTCCGCTCCACTTATTCTTTTATTCGGGTTAAGATTATTTGTCTTGTTGATACTTGGAAGAAGTCGTTTTAACCAAATTTTTGTTTCTTCATTTCCTCCGTAATTAATGTTGTTTTTATAAGAAAGGTGAGAAGCGATACCGTATTCGGCTTCTCTGTGCATTTCAGCTGTTCTTAATTGGATTTCTACTACATTACCATAGCGAGTGAAAATCGTGGTATGTAAACTTTGATAACCATTGGGTTTAGGAAAGGCAATATAATCTTTGATTCTTCCAGGCATAGGTCGGCGAAAAGCATGAATAATTCCCAAAACTTTATAACAGTCATTTTGGGTGGGTACGATAATTCTTAGAGCAGCGATATCATAAATTTTATCAACATCCCAATGCTTTCTTTCTAATTTTTTATATAAACTGTACATTCCCTTTATTCTTGAGCTGGATTGTATGTTGGTAATACCTTCTTTAGCCAATCTTTTTTTCAGAGAGCGGTCTAGTTTTTTAAGAGAGATAATAGAATCTTTAGTTTCCTCTCTTACTATTTCTTCCACTTTCTTATATTCGTTAGGATAAACATAAGGAAAAGATAAATCTTCTAATTGTCTATTCAAAACTCCAATTCCTAAACGATAGGCAAGGGGTGCAAAAAGTTCTAGAGTTTCTGTGGCTATTCTAAGTTGTTTTTCTTTAGGGACATAATCCAATGTTTCCATATTGTGGATTCTGTCGGCAAATTTAATTATCAAAACACGGATGTCTTGGGAAGATGCGATAAATAATTTTCTTAAAGATTCTGTATGTCTTTTTAAACCTTGGAATCTAATAGTTCCTAATTTTGTAACGCCCTCTACTAGGAAAGCGATATCTTTTCCAAATTCCTTTTCTAAATTTTCTTTTGTACTAATTCCGTCTTCTACTACATCATGCAAAAGCCCTGCCGAAACAACAGTAGCTCCCATTCCTAATTTAGCTAAAATTTTTCCAGTTTCATAAACATGGTTAAAATAAGGCTCTCCAGAATAGCGTTTTTGTCCTGAGTGAGCAGTCACAGCAAAATTAAAGGCTTTTTCAACCATTTTTTTTGACTCGTCTGATGGATTTTCCATAAAGGAAATTATGTCTTTTACTGTTTTCATCCCGTTAGAGATAATTTACAAAAAGTAAATAATCTTAATTTAACTGGTAATTTTTTAATCCCGCCAAATCTCTAACGGGATTCATTTGTATTTTATTATATGTTTTATTTTTGAATAGAGCAATGAAATAAAGGACTCCCGAAATCCAATTGGATTTCGGGAGGTTAACGTGGAGTTCTTTTCGCCAAGATTGCCGAAGCTTTTTTCATGAGCTCGGCATAATCTTTTTTATCAAGCCGCATTCTTTCTTTATCAAGAAATTGGCGATTTTCTTGATATTCAAAAAGAATTTGCTTGTTGTCAGGATGGTAATAACCTATAAAGGTCTTATCTCCGACAAGAAACTGAGCAACTTCTTTATCACTACTGACTTTTCCTACAATTACTTCGCTCACTTTTGGCTCCTTTTTTAAATTAAAGAATCTAAATCTACGTATATTATATAATAAACATACTACAAATGTCAAATGAATTGTTGAAAACTCTTATAATTACTATATAATTGATATCATGACAAATGAAGAAAATTTAAATGAAAAAGGACACTTACATATATTAACCCAAACTATTCGTCGGGTTTCTCAGATTTTTTCTGAGATAGGTTTTGAGATTGCTAGTGGACCAGAACTAGAAGATGAATATCACAACTTTGATGCTCTAAATGTTCCTCTGGATCACCCCGCTAGAGATATGCAGGATACTTTTTGGTTAAAACCTGAAAACCTTAAAAGACTTTTAAGAACTCAGACTTCAGATGTACAGATTCGTTATATGGAAAAAAACAAGGCACCTTTCGCGATTGTAGTTCCTGGAAAGGTATTTAGAAATGAAGCCACTGATGCTACTCATGATGCTCAGTTTAACCAATGTGAGGGTCTTGTGGTAGGGGAGAATATTTCTTTAGCTAACCTAAAAGGCACCCTAGAAACATTTTTGAAAAAATTGTTTGGAGATGACGTGGTTATTCGACTTCGTCCAGGATATTTCCCTTTCGTAGAGCCAGGGATTGAAGTAGATATGGTTTGTTTTAAATGTAAGGGAAAAGGTTGCCCCTCATGTTCTCACAGTGGTTGGATAGAAATTCTTGGAGCGGGTATGGTTCATCCAAAAGTTTTAAATACTGTTGGAATTGATTCTAGGAAATACCAAGGGTTCGCTTTTGGCGTGGGGGTAGATAGAATTACTATGCTAAAACATAATGTAGACGACATCCGATTATTTTATTCAGGAGATTTAAGATTAGTTAATCAGTTTTAAGGAACTACGCGGACTAAATGCGGAATTAGTGTCAAAAAATTATTATGAAAATTGACAATAAAACTAGGGTTTATATAGATGGAGCAAATTTATATAATGCTTCTATATTTTTTGATTGGAAATTGGATTATAAAAGGCTTTATGTTTGGCTTAGTGAGAATTTTAAAACAGAAAAGATTTATTTGTTTATAGGTTTTGTTGAAGAAAATAAAGATCTATATGATTTCCTAGAAAAAATCGGATATAAAATAGTTTTTAAAAAAACCTTAAAATCAAAAGGACAGATAAAAGGTAATTGTGATGCTGAACTAGTTTTAAAATCAGCAGAGGATATTATTAGAAAAGATATGAGTAAAATAGTTTTAGTTTCGAGTGATGGAGATTTTTCTTGTTTGTTGGAATTTGCCAAAAGTGAGAATAAAGAAGTTTTTGTTGTTTCTCCTTCTCAAAAACTTTCTTATTTAATAAGAAGATTATATGTAAAAACTGTTTATTTAAAAGATTTAAAGGAGTTACTAAAAGGAAAAGGCCCCCGGTAGAAACTAACTCCTACAAGGGCCCTCTTCATGGTTATATAGATATAATAACAATAATTAAAAAAAAAGCAATATGCAATTTTCATACAAATGGTTACAAGAATATTTTGAAGAAGACTTACCAGAGATTAAAGACTTGGTGGAGACTTTGACTTTTCATTCTTTTGAAATTGAAGGGGTAGAAAAGGATGATTTAATTGATATCGATGTTTTACCAAACCGCTCTCACGATTGTTTGTGTTACTCAGGAATTGCTCGAGAAATTTCTGTTTTGACAGGGTTAAAATTAAAAAATATTAAAAAAGAATATATTACTGAAAAAGGATTAATATCTTCTGATTTTATTGCTCTTTCAATAGACGATAGTAATTTAGTGCCTCGAGCAACCAAGAGATTAGTACAAGAAGTAAAAATACAAGCTTCTCCAGACTGGTTAAAAGAAAAATTAGAATCTATTGGTCAAAGGTCTATCAATAACGTTGTAGATATCACTAATTATGTAATGTGGGAGACTGGACAACCAGTTCATGCTTTTGATTTTGATAAAATAGCTAAAAACGAAAACGGAGTTAAAGAATTTAATATTCGCACAGCTAAGTTAGGAGAAAAAATTACCACTCTAGATGGGCAAGACTTTGAATTGGATGAGACTGTGGTTGTTATTTCTGACAAAGAAAAAGCTTTGGACATTGCAGGAACTAAAGGTGGTAGTATTTCAGGTATTGATGAAAACACAAAAAATGTGGTTTTGTCTGTGTGTAATTTTAACTCAACCAATATTCGACGAACCTCTAGAAAATTGGGATTAAGAACTGATGCTTCTATTAGATTTGAAAACAATATTAGTCCTGAAAAAGTAATGGAGGCTATGGAAAGATTAACTCAATTAATAGTTGAAATCACAGGAGGAAAGGCTTCTGAAGATATTTTAGATATTTATCCTCGAAAGGCCAATCCGTTTAAAGTTGGGGTTTCTATTTCAGAAATTAACAGAGTTTTGGGGACAGATTTATCAAGTGAAGAAGTTGAAAATATCTTTAAACGATTAGGTTTTGAATATGAGAAAATAAATCCTCTTGATAAGGTTTTGGAATTAGCCACTGAATTTATAGGAAAACCATATAAGATGGGAGCTTCTGTAACATTTGATGCCCCTAATGAGTTTGATTGTTCTTCATTTACAGCTTATCTTTTTGCTCAAGCTGGGATTGGAATTCCAAGAGTTTCTGTCGATCAGTATGTTTGGGGAGAAGAAGTACAAAAGCAAGATTTAAAGGCTGGAGATTTAATTTTCTTTAACAGTAATGTTGGAAAAATTTATTTTGAAACTTTGGAGTTTCTGAAAGGGACTAAAGTAGTAGAAGGAGTTGATCATGTTGCTTTGTATTTAGGTGAAGATAAAATGATTCACGCTTCTAGAAAAAACGGAGAGAATGGAGAAGTTTCATTAGAGAAATTAAGTGACTATAAATTGTTTGAGAATATTGTAGGTTATCGAAGAATAGTAAAATCGCGAAATAATGCAGATGAGACACAGACAAATACGGGAAATAATGAAAGATATGTAATTACAACGCCTCACGAGAGATTAGATTTAAGAATTAAAGAAGATTTAATTGAAGAAGTTGGAAGAATTTATGGTTATAGAAATATTAAACCAGTTTCTGTGGGGAGAATATTTGAACCAAAAATTAACAAAGATTTTTATTACATAAATAAAATAAAAAATATTTTAACAAGGGAAGGCTTTACAGAAGTCTATACTTATACTTTTGGAGACAAGGGAAATGTAGAAGTACAGAAACCTTTGGCTTCTAATTTAGGATTTTTGAGAACTAATTTAAATGATGGAATTACAAAAGCTTTAGAGTTGAATTCAAAAAATGCTCCAGTATTAGGATTAGATGAAATCAAAATATTTGAAATCGGAAAAGTATTTCCTGATATAGATGGGGAATATTTGTCATTGGCTATCGGAATTGAAATCGTTAAGAAAAATAAAAAGTCCGTCATTGCGAGGGACGAGGCAATCCAGAGAATTAAAGATATCTTGGGGAAAGAATTAAATATAGAAATAAAAGAAAAATCACTGGAAGGAATACTTGAAATAAACCTAGATAAATTAATCGAAAAATTACCAAACCCTGAAAGTTATAATGATGTTTTGAAAGTTGATTCTAAAGAAGATATTATCTTTAAACAAATTTCACTCTACCCATATATGTTGAGAGATATTGCGGTGTGGGTTTCTAACGAAAATACTTCTGATGATTTGCTGAATTTAATCAAGGAAAATGCAGGAGAACTATTAGTCCAAACAAAATTATTTGATACTTATGCTCCTGAAGGAGAAAATCGAACATCTTATGCCTTTAATTTAGTTTTTCAATCAAAAGAAAAAACCCTAACGGACGAAGAAATAAATATAATTATGAATAAAATCACAGCCCAAATTGAACTAAATGCTTGGGAAGTGCGTTAGGTAATTTTATTTTTGTTTCAATTAAGTTTGATTTTTAAATAATAGTTTTGTACAATATGAGCATAATTAAAGTGTACAAATTATGAATATTTTATCTACTACAAATTTTAGAAAAAACTTACCTTCTTTTTTAGAAGAGGTTGTTTCTAATAAACCTATAATTGTTGGAAGAAGAAATAAACCAGAAGTGATCATTATTAAATTTCCTGAAAATTTAAATAAGAAGGTTTCTGATATCACTAATTTCAACGCAAATTCTACTTCTTTTGATTTTCTAAAAAAAGAACCTGATATTTATTCAATTGATGATTTAAAAGTGAAATATGTATAAAAAATATAAAATAATACTAACCCCATTTCCTTTCACTGATTTATCGTCATTAAAAGTTCGACCAGCGGTTATTATATCGAATTTATCCTCTGACGATGTTGTTGTTTCCTTTATATCATCTGAGATTAAAAAAACATTTAATCAAGATATTAAAATTAAAAAAACAGAAATAAATGGATTAAAAAAAGATTCTGTTATAAAAATTTCTAAAATTGCTACATTAGACAAAAAAATAATTCTAGGAGAGTTGGGAGAAGTAGATAATTCTTTAAAGGAAAAAATAAACACTAGTCTTAAAAAAGTTTTTAATTTGTAGAAATTAAATAATAAAAAACAGTTAAAAATAATTATTTTTAACTGTTTTTTATTCACAAAAAGGTTCGAAAATAGGTGGTAAGAATCACTCTAATTTGTTATAATTTAGGTATAAAAGCCTTAGGGTTCAGTTTTAATTTTGATTAAAAAATATAGAAAAATATGCCTAAAAAAACAACTAACAACGGAGAATACAGCGCTAAAGATATTTCAGTTTTAGAAGGGTTAGAGCCTGTTCGAAAACGTCCCGGAATGTATATCGGAACAACTGGAATTGATGGATTACACCACTTAATTTGGGAAATATTTGATAACTCTCGTGATGAAGCCATGGGTGGTTTTGCTAATAATATTGAAGTGGCTTTATTACCTGGAAATAGAATTAGAGTAGTCGACAACGGAAGAGGAATTCCTGTAGATATTCATAAACAAACAAAAGTTTCTGCTTTGGAGACTATTATGACAACTTTGCATGCTGGAGGTAAGTTCGGAGGTGAAGGATATAAAATTTCTGGAGGTTTGCACGGAGTAGGTGCTTCTGTGGTGAATGCTTTGTCTATTTATGCTCGGGTGGATATTCATAAGGGGGGAGAAATATATACCCAAGAATACTCACAAGGAAAAAAGAAAAACAATGTAAAGAAAATCGGTAAAACAAAAATGAATGGTTCTGTTATTATGTTTGAACCAGATGCAGAAATCTTTAAGGAAATTAAATTTAATTATGAAACAGTTCTGAAACACCTAAGACAACAGGCTTACCTTGTGAAAGGGATGAGGGTAACTATATTCGATGCTCGAGAATATGAAGGAGAAATAAATCTAGATAAAACTTTTTATATTAAAGATTTAGGATTAGATTTAAAGAGTACTACTTTTTATTTTGAAGGAGGTTTGTTATCTTTGGTTAAGTTTAATAACGCTCATCAAAAACCTGTTCATAAAAATATTTTCTATACAGAAAAGTTTATTAATGACAGAGGAGAAGGGGTAGAAATTGCCTTACAATATGTAGATGATATTTCTTCTAGAATTACAACTTTTGCAAACAACATTCCGACTATTGAAGGAGGAATGCATTTGACTGGTTTTAAATCTTCTTTGACTAGAACTTTAAATGGTTATGCTAGAAAGAATGGATTGCTTAAGGAAAAAGATGAGAATTTCACCGGTGATGATGTTCTAGAGGGAATTACCGCTGTTATATCCGTAAAATTGTCAGAAGTCCAATTTGAGGGTCAGACAAAGGCAAAATTAGGTTCTGTAGAAGCTCGTGGAATGGTAGAAAATGTTTTTGGAGAAGAATTCAACAGTTTCTTGGAGGAAAATCCTAATGAAGCCAAGGCTATTATTGGAAAAGTTAACCTAGCTTTAAGAGCTAGAAAAGCTGCTCGGGCTGCTAAAGATTCTGTTATTAGAAAAGGGGCATTAGAGGGTATGACTTTACCTGGGAAATTAGCTGACTGTGCTGCTGGAACTACTCCTGCTGATTCTGAGCTATTCATAGTGGAGGGAGATTCTGCTGGTGGTTCTGCTAAGCAAGGACGAGATAGAAAGACTCAAGCCATTCTTCCGTTAAGAGGAAAGATTCTAAATGTGGAGAGAGCTCGACTGGATAGAATGTTGGGGTCTCAAGAAATTAAAAATCTTGTGATTGCTCTGGGAACTGCTATTGGAGATACTTTTGATATTGGGAAACTTAGATATCATAAAATTATTATCGCTACCGATGCCGATGTAGATGGTGCCCACATTATGACTTTGTTGCTAACTTTGTTCTATCGTTATTTTAAGGAAGTAATCGAAGGAGGTTTCCTCTATGTAGCAAAACCACCTTTGTATAAAATAACTCACGGTAAAACTTCTGTTTATGTTTATTCAGATGAAGAAAAGGATGATTATCTAAAGAAAAATAAATTGGGAGGAGCTTCTGAAGAATCTGAAGAAATGGAAGAAGAGATTGAAGAAGATTCAGAGGGGGAGGACTTAGAAAATGAAAATTCAAAAGAACTAGTGAAAAAGACTCCTAAAGTTTCAATTCAAAGATATAAAGGTCTCGGAGAAATGAACCCAGATGAATTATATGAAACTACTATGGATGCTGATAAGAGAGTTTTGAAACAGATTTTTATAGAGGATGCTCAAAAAGCTGATATTACTTTTGATATTTTGATGGGATCTGATGTTGTGCCTCGAAAATCTTTTATTCAATCAAATGCAAAATATGCCGAGATTGATTTGAATGCATAGAATCATTAAAGCCTTAAAACACTAGAACCTGCCTACCGGACAGGCAGGCATTAAAACAAAAAACAAGCAGTTGCTAAAGCAACTGCTTGTTTTTATAATTCTGGATTGCTTCGTCGAGAAAATTTTAAAATAGTATATACTATGATATATACTATTTTAAAATTTTTCTTCTCGCAAAGACGAAAATCTATGATATTCGTTACGATTAGCTTTAGCTAATCGTCTCTACGAGTTGGAACTGATAAGTTTCAAAAGCAGTCCAGAAAAATTAATTAAATAAATAACGGAACGAGAATAAATCTCGTTCCGTTTTTATTTTTAGGATTTTTTATTTAAAATTTAGTATGAAAAACTAACTGGGATTGTTACCCAAACACCTTTTTCGTTTTTGGTTGTGATTTCAGAGGTGAAGTAACTGGGTTCGCCACAAGTATTAAATTCGATTCCTATTGTATCTTTATTAAAATCAAAAGATAAACACAAAGTTGTGTCGCCAAGTAGCTTTGAAATAAAATTATTATTTAAAATTGGGGTTCCACAATTTGTTTCTAAAAAAGCCTTAACTTCTTCTTTTGTTGCAGGTCTTGTTTCCATCTTTCACCTCTTTTGATATAAATTAAATAACTCTATCTTGATAATATACTACTTTTTTAAAAAGTAAAGAAAAAACCGTAGGGGTGGAACCCCTACGGTTTTTTCTTTTTAGGTTATATTTCTAGAATATTAATAAAGGCTTTTACAATGTTATTTGTTTTATTTGATTCCTTCATTCCTCCTGTTGGGTCAACATTGATAATGATTGGCATTTGTTCACCAATTCTTAGTTTATCAAACCCAAGAGTGAATTCAATTTTTTCTCCAGGGGCTAATATTTTTTGTCCTTCGGAATGGAAAATATGAGAAGGGGATGTAGGTAGAACTGCATTAAATGTCCATCCATCAGAAGTTTTATTTCCGATATTTTTTACAGTGAATTTAACTGCACCAATTTTTCCTACTACCAATGTGCTTGTAGCTACTAGGTCATTGTTACTATTTAAATATCCAACTTCATCAATAGTTGCTTCTAGATCCACAGAACCATAAAGATTATTTATGATAGGAGTAACTGGGTCTGTTCTGTAAACTCTATTTTCTTCAACTCCTGCATTAGGGGTTATAGGAGTAGGGGAAACTGTATTTCCTCCAATAATAGGAGTAGTCGGAGTATTTGTTAGAGGTGTAATTTTAACAAAATCAGCTTCTATAACATGTCTGTCTTCTTTAGCTCCTAAAGTATTACAAGTTGAAAGGGTTAGTTTTTGAGTTTCTGAATCAATTCGAATAGCTCCATCAGCTGTATTTGTTTCTTTTATAGATGTAACTTTATATACATATGAATTATTTAAAGATTCAACAATAATTTCATCTCCTTTAGATAATGTGTCTAATCCGTTGAATGTTTTATAGTAGTCTTTTTCTGTTTCTAAGCTAGTGCTATGTCCAAAAATAAATACATTTTTATTTTCTCCTAATAAACCTGAGTTAGGATATCTTACTGCTCCAAGATTTAAAGATTCATTCAATGTATCTAAATCATTTTTTGTAGGGTTGTTAACTAGGGTGTTAACTCCTATTTTTGAAATTTTAATTCTCAAAGGTTTTTCTAAGACCGTTTCTTCTCGCCCTTCATTTATTATAATAGTATTTCCATCGTCTCTTGAGCCAATTCTCTTTAAGTAAATCATTGCTGCTGCTAAATCATATTTATTAGCTATATTACTAAAGAATTCAGGGAAAATATTGACACTATGAATAGTAGCAAGAGCATATTCGCTAGTAGTAGGGAAAAGTGCAATTATATTTTCTCTATTTTTATAACTATAATTTAAGCCTACTAACATTAATAATAATAATAGAGTAGAAGATAAAGAAAGTTTCCACCAGCTAATTGAAGGGTGATTTTTAATTTTTTGGATAAAATCAGAATGCTTTATATCGCTTTGATGCAACATTTTAAGCAACCACCAATCTCCTTGGTAGCTGTTGTTTTCTATTTCTGTTTCCATTGTGGGTAAATTTTCTGGGGGCATGATAATTTAGTTAAAAGCCTGCCTGCCGGCAGGCAGGTCTCTAAAGTCCATAAAGTCAAAAGTCTTGAAGAAATTTATTATTTTATGGATTTTAGACTTTTATTATTAATCTTTAATACTTTGTAATGCTACCATAATGAAAGATTGATGTCAATAGTTTAAGATACTATTGATTTTATTAATATTTTGTTGTATTGTTTGAGGTAGACTGTAATTTTGACAATAAAATATTTAAAAGAAAGGATTTCAAAATGAAAAAGAATTTATCTGTAAAGATGTTTTTGATGATGATGACTTTGGTAAGTCTGTCTCTTTCGTCCTGTGTTTCAGGATATCCGGTTAATGTGGCAAAGAATGAAAAATTAAAACTTAACCTAATTAAGGTTGAGGCCCGTTCTCAGGTAGATGAATCTTTAATTCGGGAAATGAAACCTGATCAGGAGATTTTTGGAAATAATGGTGAATACCTTGATTTCAGGATTTCTTTGATTGATTCAGAGGGTAAACCGGCAGTTGGCAAAAATCTGATTTGGAGGACGGTAGGTGACAATAACACGCAGATTCAAAAAACTGATAAATTAGGAGTGGTTGTTTTTTGGGAACCTGTTGGGGCTTTGCCTAACTCTATTTCTACAAGAAAGAGTCAATGGGGTCCGATGCAAAATGATATGGAAGTTAAGGCTTTCGTCAGTTTATATAAAACTGATTTGAAAATTAAAATTCCAGTAAAACTTTATAAATAAAGGAAGGTATTCAATGAAAAAGATATTTTTTATGATATTTATAGGACTTTTTTGTTTAGGTGCTATAACTGCATGGGCTGGTACAGCTCATAAAATGATAGATAAAGATTACGGCACTCTCTACGGAGATAAAGCCATAATCCAATTGGTAAAAATTGTTCAGGAAAGTCTTATAAAAGATTCTTCTGGGAAAACTCCTTTTCCAAAAACAGAATCATTTTATGGTTCTGCTCCCATTTATCTTTATACCGCTTTCAAAAAATCTGGGCATTATAAAGGTGAGCTTGTTGATTTTCCAAATTATTTGCGAACATTGGTGCCTGCCTATGATTTTGATAGATCTCGAGTTTATAGTCTTTCTAGATTCATCGTAAAAGGTGATGGAAAAAAGATTGTCGATTTTGGATTTAAAAGACCAATTAACAGGAATGGAGGAAAAGAAATAGCCTTTGCTGATCCAAAAACAGGTGCTCTGGTCATCACCGCGAATTGTATGAATGTAATTCTCGATGGTGAGAAAGTTCTTGAAACTGAAAGTAAAGAACCAGTGATGTCTTCTCAAAAAGGCTGGCTCTGTGGCTGTGATAGGAAAGAGATTCCCTTGGAAGGACCATTGGTTCTGCGGTCTAATTACGAGAACGAAACTATTGTTCTCACTCAACAAAGACAAAAAAAGATTCTCCTTCTTTGGCTTGAGGATGTTGATGGAAAAAAGGTATATATTCCTTTATCTGAAATTATTTTTACTGATGTCAATAAGGAGGGAAAAAGTGAGGTTAATTATCTTGTCCCTCTTTTTGATCCTAATAATTGCTCTATTTACCATATAAAATGGTGGGATAGAGTAGGGGGCTCTTTAAGAGGGAAACTTCATAAAGCTGAAGATGTCCTATTGGACAGCGGTATAATTAAAGTTTCTGTTAAAGAATATCCTGATATTAATTCGCTACTTATTCCTTGGAAAGTCCATTATTCAAAATTGTTTGATAAAAAGGAAGTTGTGAAAGTTAAGAGTCTTATGACATCTTTTCAAAACAATATTTTGACTGGAGATCTTGGTTCTCGAATTTTTGTTCATGACCGGCTTATTGAGATTACCTCTTTTGAAGGTCTAAAGAGCTGGCGAGCAGTTGCTCGAGGGGGGGTATTTACAGTGAAAGATATTCCTTCAGGAGAATATCTTGTCCAGATCTTTCATTTTCCAAAAGACTCAAATAAGGGGACTTTAAAACCCCAAGTTGAGTTTGAGGAAATAATTTCTTTTTAATATTTTAACCCAGTCGAGCAGATCTTTCTGCTCGGCTGTTTTTGTTTACAAAACTCTTTACAAAATATCACATTTATTGTATCATCTGTATGATAAATCAAATTAATTACATACTTGTCGTCTATGAAAAAATTAACAAAAATAACAATCATAACTACTTTGACTCTGGTTTTTTTCTCAGGTGTTTTTTCTGTTAGTGCTTGGGGAGGTGGAGGAGATGGTGGAGGTTCTTGTTTTCTAGCTGGAACTCAAATAACTATGAAAGACGGATCTAAGAAAGTAATCGAGGACGTAAAAGTTGGGGATAAGGTTTTAGGTTATGATTTTATAAATGATAAATATTTAACTAATACAGTTTTAGAATTAGAAAATCCTATTAGAAAGGAATGGTTTATTATTATTTTAGATAATAATACTATATTAAAAACAACAGATGATCACCCTATTTATATAGAAAAAGAAAATGGTTATAAAGGCTGGGGATCCATCGACCCACAAGCTACTTTCAAAAACAGTGGTTGGGGAATGGAAGTATCTCAATTACAATCAGGAGATTATCTAAAAACAGAAAATAAGGAATTAACTCAAGTGGTTTCTATTTTTAATATTTCTGAGGAAATTCAAACTTACAATTTTAAACATGTAACTAACAATAATTCTTTCTTTGCTGAAGGTGTTTTGGTTCATAATAAAGGAGGAGATTCAGGAATTGGTGGAGGTTCTGGTGGTGATTCAGGAATTGGTGGACCTGCTGGGGGTGATAGTGGAATTGGAGGAGCCGCAGGTGGTGATTCAGGGATCGGTTCTACCCCTAATCCAGATCAGACTTCTGGTCCATTGGTAGTTCAAAATTATACTCCTGTAGGTAATTTTGAATCTGCATCTTGTAGTAGTGGAACAATAACATTAAATGGTTGGGCCTTTGATCCTGATAGTATTTCACAAAGTATCGGAATTCATATTTATGAAGGTTCTAATGGTTTAAGTGGTAGTTGTGTTGCAAATTTACCTCGTGTAGATGTAAATAATGCCTATGGAGTATCAGGTAATCATGGTTATTCTTGTAATGTGCCGAATATTTCAGACGGAACTCACAGTATAACTGTATATGCTATTGATACTGCTGGTGGTGTAAATCCAGTTCTTCCAGGATCTCCTAGGGGTGTTGTTTGTGTTCCTCCTCCTACCCCTGTTGCAAATTGTGTCATAACAGCTACACCGACTTCAATTGTTAGTGGAGGAAGTTCAACATTGACTTGGACAACCACTAATGCTAATTCTTTTAATATAAATGGTATTGGACCTGTTCCTGTTAATGGCTCTAGGGTTGTTTCTCCGTCTGTCACAACAGCTTATGATGCTATGGTTTATGGTTCAGGAGGTAATAATGTTTGTTCTGCAACTGTTGTAGTAACTCAACCATATATTCCACCATACATTCCGCCAACAGTAACTCTTGCTCCCACCTGTGTTATATCTATTTCACCGTCTTCTATTATGAATGGAGGAAGTGCTACAATGTCTTGGTCAACAACTAATGCTTCAAGTATGAGTATTAATCAAGGCATCGGAGGCGTAAGTATTTCTGGAGGTTCCAGAAATATCTCTCCAAGTTCAAAT
>JAHITU010000014.1 GCA_018817595.1 Patescibacteria group bacterium | reverse complement strand
GAAATGCAATACCAACTTAATTTGTTTCTTTATTACTATAATCACAGAAAGAAACATCGAGGTTTAGGAATGGATGGAAAAACTCCTGTCGAAAGACTACAAGAACTGACAACTGTAAACTTGACGCTGCAATGCTACAACTATTGACATATTTTATATTTATATTATTATTTAAACAGATAAACATTTGTATTTTACAAAATCATAAAAAAGGGGAAAAATCATGAAAAAAATAATGATAGTTGATGACGAACCGCACGTAATGAGAATGAATGAAAAGATTTTGAAGGATAAAGGTTTTGAAACTGTTTTATGTGAAAGTGGAAACGAGGCTTTATTAGTTTTAGAATCCGGTGTTGTTGTTGATTTGGTTTTTATAGATTTACATATGCCCGACGGGAACGGGATATTCCTCATAAAAGAAGTCAAGAAAAGATTTCCTAATGTTCCTTGTATTTTACAAACTGGAGCATTAGAAATTCCAGAAAATGAAGCTGACTCAGTTTTGAAAAAACCTTATTATTGGCATGAGTTAATTGCTCTTGTAAATAAGCATGCTCTATGAGTGTAGACATATAATCGCATAAATTTGACGACAATCAAATTTATGCGGTTTTTATATTTGTTTTATTGAGCGAGTCGAAGGGATTACTCCCCCGGCACTTTGTTGCAATTAATATAAATTAATTTTATTTAAAGTAAATAATTATTCAGGAAATGAAAAATAAGTAATTTAATTCAAAGTACTGGGTCGCAAAGACGGATTTTGGCTAAAGCCAAAATTCGCCTACATAATACATGCTACTTAATACATAATACTAAAAATTAAAAAATGAAAAATCGTGGACGTAGCACGTCCACGATTTTTCATTTTTTAATTTTTATATTCCTTTACAATTTGAGGCTGGGGTTCTTCCACTGGATTCAGCTTCTTCTTTGGTTTGGAACCAAATTTTATTTTCCTCTTTAATTCTTTGGGCTCCAGAACACCAAGGAGCATGATATTTATCACTATTTTGAGACGCGACATACATCCCTATTGGTTTAGTAATTGAGTTACTAAATTTCTGAGAAGAGGATATTGAGGCTGTATTTTGTTCTGTTAGGTTCTGGTTCCTGCCTGCCTGTGAGGTAGGAATTATATTAATAGAAGATTGATTTTCTTCCAAAAAAGACAGTCTTCCTAGTCCAAAAGACGAAAAAGCCACTAATATAATGAGTATTAAATTAAAATAGGAGTTGTTTTTAACAACATTATCCCCTACCTCCTTGATTTTATTTAGTTTTTCTTTTATACTTTGCATCAAGTTAAAAAATATTGATACCATTATATCATTTATTTTTTAATTTTTAAATTTAAATTTTAAAAATATAATAAGTTAACGGTTATTTTTAATATATCCGCCTTAGGCGGATGACTATTTTTATAGTCGTTACACTCCTTAAAAATATGTCACATAAAAAAGCTGGAGGTTCAACAAGAAACCTGAGAGATTCAGGACCTCAATATTTAGGAACAAAATTATATGATGGACAACCTGCGAAAGTTGGTTCTATTATAGTTCGACAAAGAGGAACTAAGATATTAGCTGGTAAAAATGTAGCTGTCGGAAAAGATCATACTTTATTCGCAATGGCAGAAGGGACAGTTAAATTTACTGAAAAAAGAAAGGTAAATTTCCATGGAACTTTTATGAAAAGAAAAATGGCTAACATTATATAAAAATCAAAAAACGAGCTTAAGCTCGTTTTTTTATAGATTTAAGAGATAAGATTTAAGATTTAAGAAATTTTTCTAGACTGCCGCGTCAAAATATTTTAAAAAAGAAATACTCCAATTAATTGGAGTATTTCTTTTTTAAAATATTTTTCCTCGCAGAGACGAAAAAATAAAAGTTTTTCGTTGAGGATTTTGCAGAGCAAAATCCGTTCTTAAATCTTAATTCTTAAATCCTAAATCTTTTTTACTTTTCGGCTTTTACTTCAATCATTAATTTAACAATCTTGTCTTCTATTTTAATACCTACCTCATGTTCCCCTATTTCCTTAATTGGTTTTTCTAGTTCTATAATTTCTGGTTTTACTGATTGGCCTGATTGGTCTGAGAAAGCTTCTGAAATTTCTTTTTCTCCTACACTAGCAAACAATTTTCCCTCTTCGTTAGCATTAGCAGTTATTTCAATTTTAGAATCTTTTATCTTTTCGATTACTTCCATTAATTTTTCATTTTCAGCTTTCGTTAATTCTAAATGTTTTTGTTTGTCTGCTTCGATTTCTTGAATAGCTTTAGCTGTTGCCATTTGAGCTTTTTTTTGTGGAATCAAAAAATTAAGAGCATATCCGTCAGATACATTTTTAACATCAAATTTTTTTCCGATTTTAGCAACGTCTTGTAGTAATATTACTTTCATATATTAGTATGTGGAATGAAGAATGTAGAATGTTGTAAGAAAAACTTTCATTGCGTGAAAATTTTTCCATTTTCTACTCCCTACTCTCTACTTTCCATTGATTAATTTTTAATTTCTGTTTGATTCCAATAGTTTATTATAAATAAGCTTATATTGCAATATAAAACCCCTTACAGAATGTAAGGGGGTGGAGGGGTTGGTTGAAATTAAATATATCCAAAAGATGGTGGCTTAAGAGATATAATAAAAGTATTTCGAAATGGTGGGAAATTCAACCAACCCCATAACTAACTATCACCATATTAGTCTTTTTTATTTATTTTGTCAATCCAGTTAAAACTTACAAGAATATACAATTCCTTACTTTTAACGGGATAAATAAAAAAACAAAAGAATTGATCCTTCTCTCCACTATATTTTTTTATTTATAAAAAAGAAGCCCAACAACTAAGAGTTTGTTGGACCTCTAAAATTTGATTATTTTGATTTTTACAATGATTTCAAATATTCTATAGCCTTATCTGTTTGGGGGTCTTTTTCTTCTTTGACATCATCTAAAGTAATTTCAACTTCAATGTCAGGAGTTAAGCCATTTTTGGAAATTGAATTTCCTAATGGAGTTAACCAACGAGCTACTGTCACTTTTAGTGAAGTCTCGGGAGTAATTTTAACCAATTCTTGAACTGAACCTTTACCAAATGATTGTGTGCCGATTAAAGTTGCTTTGTCATATTCGCTCAAAGCTCCGGCTAAAATTTCTGACGCTGATGCTGAGCCTCCGTTAATCAAAATAGCCAGCTTTAAATTGTCATTAAAAATGTTATAGCCGCGACTAGAATGAACTTTGGCAGCTTGATTTTCTCCATAATCTTCTGTTACCACCACCTTCCCCATAGGCAAGAACCAACTGGCGATGTCATTGGCTACTTCTAAATACCCTCCTGGATTCCCTCTTAAGTCAATAATTAATTTATCACTGTTAAATTCTATAAATTCTCTTAGGGCTTCTCGGAATAAGTTAGGTGAAGCAGCGGTAAAGCTATAAAGTCGAATTACAAAAACCCCGTCGATTATTTCTGTTTTTATATTTGGTATTTCGATTACATCGCGAGTAATTGAAATTTCAAAATCTTTTTCTGTTCCCTCTCTTCTAACCAATAGAACAACATCAGTTCCTCTTTCCCCTCGGATTATTTTGACTGCCTCATCAGTACTCATATTTAAAGTTGAATTTCCATCAATTTCAATAATTTTATCTTGAGGCATTATTCCTGATCTTTCGGCTGGTGTTCCTTTTAGTGGGGCTACTACAATTAAAACATTATCTCTAATTCCTATTTCCATTCCAACCCCTTCAAAGTTACCCGCAATATCAGATTCAAAAATAGCAGAATCTGCTGGAGGCATAAAGACTGTATAAGGGTCTCCAAAAGAATCAGCCAAGCCTTGAATGGCTCCCCATATTTTTTCTTGTGAATTTACTTTTTCTTCACTATCACTGACAAATTTTTCATCCAGAGTTTCCCATGATTTCCAAAAAGTATCGAAACTTACTTCTTTGGGTTGTCCTAAATCTTTATTTAGAATATCAGATAAATCAGATTGATTTTTTTCATAATTTGACCCTAAGAAGAAACCTACAGCTATTAAAATAGTACCAGTTAAAATTAACGGTAATTTGGGTAAAGTAATTTTCAAAAATTTTTTTGTTTGTTTTTTGATTTTGTTTTTCATTGATTCATATTATCTCAAATTATGAGTGACTTATCAAATGGAAAGTGAGCTAAAAGTTTATAAGGTTTTTAAAGTTTCTGGATCGCGTCGTTGAACAGGATTTTTAGTTTTTTAACCTGCCTACCGGCAGGCAGGCAAAAAACTAAAAAACCTATTCTCCTCGCGAAGACGAACGAGGCTTCGCTTCATTCGTAGAAAATCGAAAATTTTCATTATGGATTTTGCGGAACAAAATCCGTTCTTAAATCCTGCCTCATCGGCGGGTCGCCAATGAGGCGACTTAAATCATAAATCTTAAAATCTTTGATTTTTTCATCTTTCCACATCGTTTCTATTTTCTTCTGTTTTATTATGTTAAAATTGTTGTACTTATTAAATTATAAAATAAAAGGCGAAAAATACTTTTGACTTTATAGACCTGCCTGCCGGCAGGCAAGCTTTATAGGCTTTCGACTATTTTTATTATGTTAAAAAAATATACCTCACAAAATATAACTTGGATTGATGTCATTAAACCTACTCAAGACGAAGTGCGTAATTTAATGCTTCAATATAAGTTACACCCTCTAGTAGCTGAAGAATTACTATTACCGACTTTCAAACCAAAGGTCGATTTACATGAAAATTATATTTATCTAATACTCCATTTCCCTTTTTTAAAGAGAAATGGTTCAAGGTCTGAATTTATAAGTAAAGAAATTGATTTTATTATAGGAAAAGATTTTATCATCACTATTCGCTATGATGAAATAAGCCCTTTAGAAACATTTAGTAAAATTTTTGAGGTTGAATCTATCTTAAATTCTGAAGAAAATCAACAACTACATGCTGGTTATTTATTTTACTACATCACTCAAAAATTATACGAAGCACTTCTTGATGAGCTGGATCATGTAGAGCAAGAACAAAGAGAAATGGAAAAATATATTTTTTCAGGTAAGGAAAAAATAATGGTAAGAGAGATTTCTAGAATGGGTCATAATCTGCTAGATTTTAAACAAGCTACTATGCATCATAAAGAAGTTTTAGACTCTCTCGAATTAGTAGGAGAAAGTTTTTTTGGAAAGGATTTTATACATTATCTAAGATCTGTGAATGATAAATATAGAAAAGTTTATCATTTGGTTAAAACTAGCCAAGAAAATTTAAAGGAATTAAGAGAAACCAATGACTCTCTTTTGACTACTAAGCAAAACGAAACAATGAAGATTTTTACCATTTTGGCTTTCGTTACCTTCCCGCTTTCTTTACTTGCATCTATTTTTGGAATGAATACAATACATACACCTGTTGTTGGTTGGAACCAGGATTTCTGGTGGATTGTGGGAGGAATGATTTTATCAACAACTGTAATGTTTAGTTTCTTCAAATATAAAAAATGGTTTTAAAAATATACAATACATTAGGACGAGAAAAGCAGGAATTTAAACCCTTAAAAGAGGGCTTAGTTTCTTTTTATTATTGTGGACCAACGGTTTATTCCCAGCAACATATTGGAAATTTGAGAGGATCTTTTTGTGCTGATTCTGTTCATCGTTCTCTGGATTATTTAGGTTATAATGTAAATTTTGTTTCTAATTTCACTGATGTAGGTCATCTTGTTTCAGATGAGGATGAAGGAGAAGATAAAATAGAAAAAGGAGCAAAAAAAGAAGGTCTTTCCCCTGCTGAAATTACAAAAAAATACATTGATATTTATGAAAAAGATACGCAGGAATTAAATATTCTACCTCCAACCACTCGTTGTCGTGCTACTGACTATATTCAGGAAATGATTGATATGATTCAGATATTGATGGATAAAGGTTTTGCATACCAGACAGACTTAGCTATTTATTTTGATATTTCTAAAGCTAAAAATTATACTCAATTATCAGGACAAAATTTAGAAGATTTACAATCAGGGTCTGGGGCTGGAGATGTAGCCGATCCTCAAAAGAAAAATAATAGTGATTTTGCTGTTTGGTTTTTTAAAGCTGGGAAACACAAAAATGCCTTACAAAGTTGGGAATCTCCCTGGGGAGAAGGTTTTCCTGGGTGGCATATTGAATGTTCTGCTATGTCTAAAAAGCATTTAGGAGATGCTATTGATATTCATATGGGTGGAATTGAACATATACCTACACACCATACAAATGAAATTGCTCAAAGTGAATCTGCCAATGGGGTTAAATTTACAAATTATTGGATACATAATGAACATTTAGGAATTGATGGAACCAAAATGAGTAAATCTTTAGGGAATGTGGTTTATGTCGATGATGTTATTAAAAAAGGTTTTAATCCTTTATCCTTAAGGTATTTTTTTATGCAGGCTCATTATCGCTCTAAACAAAATTTCACATGGAAGGCTTTAGAATCAGCTCAAACAGGTTATGAGAGACTGCTTAATTCCCTATCAGGTCTAGGAGAAAAAAAAGGAAATGTTTCAGAAGATTTTATGAATCAATTTAAAGAAAAATTGTCTGACGATTTTGGTTTGCCTCAAGCTCTAGCCTTAATATCAGAAGTTCTAAAGTCAGATTTAGCTAACGAAGACAAACTAGCGACTATTTTGGATTTTGATAAAGTTCTAGGATTAGATTTAGAAAAAAATTTTATGTCTTTACAAGGTGCGAAGCAATCTAGTTTAGAAATAAAAGAGTTACCACAAGATATTCAGGACTTAATTTTAGAAAGAAATCTAGCTCGAGAAGCTCAAAATTGGAGTGAATCAGATAGAATACGAGATGAAATAGAAGCGGAGGGTTATGTGGTTAAAGATACTGATAAAGGAATTCAGGTTTTTATTAAATAATCTTAATTCCTTTGGGTTAAAAATGTTAAATGATAAATTGAAATTATTAAAAAATGAAAAAAGAAATCATAGAAAAAGATATTGAATTTTTATTATATAAATCATCTGAAGGAGGAGTGAAAGTTGATGTTTTAATTAAAAATGAAACAGTTTGGTTATCACAAAAAAGAATGGCGGAATTATTTGATGTTAGTATCTCAACAATAAATGAACATTTAAAAAACATTTTTGAAACAAAAGAATTGTCTAAAAAAACAGTTATTGGGAAATTCCTAATAACTGCTGAAGATAACAAGAAATACTTAACTAATTTTTATAATCTTGATGTTATTATTGCCGTTGGTTATCGTGTGAACTCAAAACAAGCTACTTATTTTAGAAGATGGGCAACTAGTGTTTTGAGAGATTATATTATAAAAGGTTTTGTTTTAGATGATGATTTATTGAAAAATGGAACAAGATTAGGTAAAGATTATTTTGAAGAGTTACTAGAACGTGTTCGTTCAATACGAGCTAGTGAAAGAAGAATATATTTAAAAATAACAGATATTTTTGCAGAATGTAGTATCGATTATGATTCTAAATCAGATATAACTAAAAACTTTTTTGCTATGGTTCAAAACAAATTTCATTATGCTATCACTGGGAAAACTGCACCTGAAATTATTTATAGTAAATCTGATAAAAATAAGAAGAATATGGGATTGGAAACTTGGAAAAATTCACCTAAAGGTAGGATTTTAAAATTAGATGTAAAAATTGCTAAAAATTATTTAGTTGAAAAAGAAATAAAAAAATTAGAAAGAACTGTTTCAAGTTTTTTTGATTATATAGAAAATATAGTTGAAAATAGAAATATATTAAAAATGGAAGATTTAGCAGAAAGTGTAGATAAATTTTTAAGTTTCAATGAATATAGAATTCTTGAAGGATCTGGGAAAATTTCAAGAGAAAAAGCTGAAAACAAAGCAATTTCTGAATATGATGAATTTAACAAAACTCAAAAAATAGATTCAGATTTTGAAAAGAGTATTGGTGAAATAAAAAATAAATGTAAATAAAGCGTTAATCTAAGAAAAAATAATACATTTAATTTATTTATTTGATATAATAAATAAAAAAATTTATTAATAAAACATTATCAATATTAAAAATAAATATATGAAGCAAGCATATAATTCTATCATTCGGATTATATAAAAATATTAGATAATAAAAACAGCCCATGTAGCAATTGCATGGGCTGTGTTCTTTGGAGAATCGGGATTAGAATTAATCATCAATTTTCCATTCGTGGTTGAGATCTATGACAATGATCTGATGGATTGAAGAAGATTTATGGTTTATTCTTGACCTTACAATCCATCCTTGGGGTATTTTAAGCCTGTCAGTTACAAGACCTAGGTCAAGATCTACACTAATTAACTCCCATGGTTTTTTTCTTCCGTCTGGCATATCCATTTTTTCTCTCTCCTTTTGATTATTGTTATCTTTTATTTTTAAACCTACAAACTAAAATATTTATACATTATGTATTTGAAAAAGTAAAGGTTTTTGGGAAATTATGGATTCCTGGATTGCTTCCTTCCTCACCGGCGGGCAAGCTGTCGTGACCTCCTCGTAAGGACGGAACAACAAAAAATGTTTTATACTTCGCAAAGACGAAAATTATAGATTTTCGTTGTCCCCTCTTTATCCACTTATTAAACTCAAAAGCAAAACTTTTGAGTTTTTTATTTATGTTAGAATAGGAACATGCAAATAATTACAGATGATTATACTACTAACTCTGGGTTAAGAGTTCCTCCTCAAAACGGTGATTCCGAAAGAGCTTTGTTAGGTTCTATTATGCTAAGGTCAGATGTTATCTTTGATATTATTGATTTAATATCTGATGATTGTTTTTATTCTGAAAAACATAGATTGATTTTTAGAGCTATGATGGATTTGTTCTCTAAAAAGGAACCTATTGATTTATTAACTATTGCTACTAAACTAAAAGAACATAATCAATTAGATCAAATCGGAGGAAATGATTTCCTTTCAGAATTGGCCAATATGGTTCCCTCCTCTGCTAATGCTAAACATTATGCCAAAATAGTTCACAAGAAATATATGATGCGTCGTTTGATTGGCGTATCAGAACAAATTTCTGAGTTGGGTTATTCTGAAAAAGATTCACTTGAACACACATTGGATAAAGCCGAAAAATCTATTTTTGATGTAACCAGTTCATTGATGTCTCGTTCTTATGTAAAGTTAAAAGATTCTCTAGGAGAGGCCTTTGAAAGATTAAATCGATTACACGAAACTCGAGGTGAGTTAAGAGGTGTTCCAACAGGATTCAAGGAATTGGATAATAAATTAGCTGGTTTTCAAAACTCGGACTTAATTATTTTGGCGGCTCGTCCTTCTATGGGTAAGACTTCTTTGGCTTTGGATATTGCTCGAAAAATTGCTACAAAAGACCAAAAAGCTGTGCTTATATTTTCCTTAGAAATGAGTTCTCAACAATTAGTAGACAGAATGTTAGCGGCTGATTCTCAGGTGGATGCTTGGAAATTGAGAACTGGCAAATTAGACAAGGAAGAAGACTGGAATTTAATTCGACAATCTTTAGATAATCTTTCTAAAGCTCCTATTTTCATAGATGACCAAGCTTCTAATAATATTTTAAATATGCGTTCTGTGGCCCGTAAATTAAAAAGACAACATAATTTGTCTTTGATTGTTGTGGATTATTTACAATTGATGGCTCCTTCTCAGACTCAAAAATCCGATTCTATGGTGCAACAAGTAACCGAGATTTCTCGTTCTCTTAAACATTTAGCTCGTGAATTAGATATTCCGGTAATTGCTCTTTCTCAGTTGTCTCGTGCAGTGGAGAGTCGTGGGGGTCGTCCCCGTTTGTCTGACTTGAGAGATTCAGGTTCTATTGAACAAGATGCCGATGTAGTTATGTTTATTCACCGTGAGAATAAAGAAGATGGCTCGGGAAAAGCCAATTTAGCTGAAATTTTAATTGAAAAACATAGAAATGGTCCTACTGGTAAGGTCGAATTGAATTTCAATGATAAGAAAGCAACCTTCCAATCTATTGATAAAAATGATTTTGATGATTTTGATTTAGAACCAGCCATTGCTGAAGCAGACGATGATTTTTAAAGAACGCGGAATCAATGCGGATTGAACGCGGATAAAATGCAGAAAACGGGCGAAGCTAAGGCTTCGCCCGTTTTTTTAGACTGCTTAGCAGGCTCGCAGAGACGGGTTAGAATATGATATAATCATATTCTATGAACTCAATCGATAAATTAACTGAATTATTTACTAAATTCCCTGGAATTGGACCCAGGCAAGCTAAAAGGTTTGTTTATTTTTTATTGACTCGAGATAATTATTTTTTAATCGAATTATCTAATGCGATAAAAAATCTGAAAGCTGATTCTAGAATTTGTGAATCATGTTCTCGCTTTTATTCTAAAAAATATAATTCAAATCTTTGTGATATTTGTAATGATAAAAACAGAGAGAGTGATGTTTTAATGATTGTAGCTAAAGATGCTGATTTAACTAATATTGAAAGAGTGGGAAATTATAATGGAATGTATTTTGTTTTGGGTGGTTTTGTGTCTGTTTTAGAAAAAGCTCCTGAACAAAGAATCCGAATTAATAAATTAATTGATTTATTAGAAAAGAAAATAAAAGATAAAGATTTGAAAGAAATTATCTTGGCTTTAAGTTTAAACCCTGACGGAGAAAACACTATTGATTACATTTCTGAAAGCCTAAAACCGCTCCTAGCCGACAAAAAAATCAAGATAACAACTTTGGGTCGTGGGCTTTCCACTGGAGCAGAATTGGAGTATTTGGATGATAACACCTTCCAAAATGCATTTAAAAATAGAAGCTAATAGCTTCTATTTTTAAATACATTTTAGGATTAAAAATTATAAATTTTAAATTTTAAATTATACAGACATCGGGTGTATTTAACTTATTATAGACGGAAGAGATTGCTTCCCTCCTACCGACGGGCAAGCTGTTGTGCCTCCTCGCAAAGACAATTAGTTAAAACTAATCGTTATGGATTTTGCGAAGCAAAATCCGTTCTTAAATCCTAAATCGTAATTCTTAAATCTACAAAAATATAAAATAAAAACAGTTTGCTTTAGCAAACTGTTTTTATTTTATATTTTTGTGATTTCAACTTTTTGAAGGGTTTGTCTATGTCCTTTTCTTTTTAAATAGTTGGATTTTGATTTGAACTGCATTATATTTATTTTAGTTCCTCTGAATTGTTCAATGAATTTAGCTTCAACTTTTGCTCCTGTAATATAAGGTGCTCCTAATTTTGTAGTTTTTTCATCATCAACACAAAGCACTTTGTCAAAAGTGATTTTGTCTCCTGCTTTATATTCTTCTGTTTTAGAAAGCTTTTCAACTGTAATAACAGTTCCTTCTGTTATTTTAAATTGTTTAGCTCCTGTTTCTATTACTGCGAATTTCATAATATTTATTTTTTATTTAAAAAACTAAGCGAGAGGGTTAGGTTATAGTTACTTGGGTGAAAACCAAGCCAGACCCGAACTTTCTCAATGGGTCCCAGTATTTTTAAACACTACACCCTCCGCTTAGATATTCATATATATTACACTATTTGAAATTAAAATCAACTATTTACTCATAAATAATAACCTCATTACCCATACTTTCTATAAATTTCTGAATTCCCTCTTTGTTTAGTACTAAAGTTACTTCATTAGAATCAGGATGAAAGCCAACTTTTTCAGCTTCAACAATAGATTTATCTAATATTAAAATAACTTGCGTGTCTTTATCATTAATCAAATTAAGTAAAGAAACTCGTCCTCTCTCGCTATCTAAATACTTTTTCAACCTATCTGGAGAAGCAAAACTTAGCTTTTCTTCTAAAAAATCTCCTAATTCTTGTAGACTCATTTCTTTATGAGCATCGGTTACAAAAAGAAAATGTTTTTTACCTTTAACATTTCTTAAAAATAAGTTTTTACATCTTTGAAAATTAAAACCTAAATTATCATAAACTTCATCGGCTTCCATTACGTTGATAACTGCTTTATGTTCGTATTTTTCATAATCTATATTTAAATTTTTTAATGTTTCATATATGTTCATAGAGGCTATTATATAGTTTTTTATAAAAAAGAAAACCCTGTATTTTGAAATATCATTTCAAAATACAGGGCTGGTTTAGAAAAAAAATTTTCTATTGGTGATTTGATGGACTCAATATGTGTTTGAGTTCACAAAACTCTTCAAAACTTAATTTACGCATATCAAATTGAAGCATTGAAGAACGATATAAAACATCTTTATCTCTTGATTGAGTGATATGAAGAGCACTCAAACGAAGGATTGCTTCTTGTTGTGCTGTTTTTCCCATTATTACCCCTCCAAATTAACACCCGATTAACTCCGGATGAAGGTTTCTCAAAGCATTTTTGAGTTCAAAAATTCTTTTGTAAATATCGTTGTCTTTTCGACTTCCTTCAAAACAAATTATAGCTGTTCTTTCTAAAGTTTGTAAATGATTCACTCTCTTAGGATGGCGACTTTTAAGTTCCGTAATGATTTCTTGTTCTGTCATTTCCCCAATTTTTTTCATGGTTTACTCCTTTGTTTATAATTTAAATCAACTGTTCTTTTGAATTTTTAACATTTTTTTGATATTTTTGCTAGTTTTTAATCTTAAAAACCATGTCGCTCAATTAAGTGAACGTGCTACGTCCACTTAATTTAACAACTCAACGACTTGAGGTGTTAAATTTATTGTAATTTATGGGTGTTTAGGGTATAGTTTTTTTAGATAGTTGGTTAAAATTTAACTTTTATTTTGGAGGAAAAATGGCTATTGGAGAAGGTAAACTTATTTCTTTTTTTAACGAAATTGAAAAGATTCTTTTGGCTTTTATAATAAGCTATATTGATGAGAAAGAATTTCGGAAAGAAAGTGGATTTAGAGAAGAAGAAAGTAAAAATATAATTTCCGTTGTTATTTCTAAACTTACAAATGAAGATGAATTATCAATCTTCTTTACAAGTAAAGAGATTTTTTCATTATTTAATTTTTTAAATAATCATGGATATGGGAATTTATTTCCATTGAAAGGGTTTAAAGATTTTGTTTTTGAAAAAGATAATTCTCTAGACCAGGGCTCTGAAATTTTCTTTCTGAAATAGGTAAAAAAGCTCAAATTTAATTGAAGAATATGAAAAAGAGCCAAGAAGAATCTAAAAATCAATTACAAAAAATGATTAATAATAATTGGTCACTTGATATTTAAGGAGGAAAGATGAAAAAAACTTTTACACTTGTTTTTGAGAATCAATCTCAAAAAGAGCAATTTAAAAGAGCTGTTGAAAATATTCCTGAGAAAAAGTTCGCTGAAATATGTGGAATTAGAATAGTAAAAGGATACGAAATCATAGCTAAAATTTATAGAAAAATCTTTAATCGTGAGATGTTAATTGAGCTAATAGATGAAGAACTTCGGTGCCTGACCATTTATTTTGGCCGAAATCCCTCAGAACTTACTCCTTTTTCTCCTATTCATCGGAATTTTTTGAAATTGGCTCAGGATGCTGAGTTTGATGTTGAAAAGTTGATTTCGAGTAAACCTAAAAATGCTGTGAAGTTTACGGTTGAGGAGCTTAAAGCTTTCAAAAAACTTTTTATAAATGCAGGTTGGAGAAATTATCTGTTAGATATGCATAGATCTTCCCCTGAAGAAAATATAGCAGCAAAAAGTTTTTGTGGGAAGATTTTGATTCTTATTAAAGATATGGAAGAGAGGAATGATGAATAAGATATCAAACGAAGATTTGAAGGAAAAAATTAATGAAAAGGATTATCACTGTTGATTCTTAATTTTGAAACATCAACAACCTGTCGTATGTGTTTAAGCACTGCGGCAGGTTTATTTTTGTTTAACATGTCGCCCAATTACTTGGGAATCCAATTCCCAAGTAATTGAATTTTAAAATATGGTTTAATATAGACCTTAAACTATAATTTAAAATTTTTGTTTTGTATATCAATTTATTGTTACATTTCGATGTCTTGAATTATACCCAATGGATAGATTTTATTTTTTAGCCAATTATTTATGACAGAATAGGTTCTATTGGATACAAATTCATTAGATTTCATTTTTTTTAATTCTTCTTGTGTGAACCATTTATATTCTATAATACTTTCATTATTATTTGTTTGAATTTCTTTAGTGGGTAATTTGGGTTCCCCTTCTATTATTTTTGCTAAAAAATTAAATTGAATTCTTATTTTTTCATCAGTTTTTGAAAAAAATACACCTAATGAATTAATTAATTCTACATTAACTGAAATCTCTTCAAAACATTCTCTTTTTGCTGTTTCAAAAATATTCTCATTTAATTTATCGTAGGTTCCTTTTATTATATTCCAATTATATTTATTGTTAATGTATTCTTTTATTAACAGAACTTCATTTTTTTTATTGGTAATAAGAACTGTTATTTTAGCTTGAGTATTTTTATTCATATTTTATATTGTATCAAATATGTAGTTTTTTAGAAGCTGTGAACTGGGCAGGTTCGGTCCCCAGTTCTAAATAGTACTATAAAGAAGCCTCTGATGAGCCTAGTGATTTGGGCAGGATTCTCTCCTTACAGGAGCTGTACACCTTTTGGATATTATTTTCGTTCATAAACTCTCTCTATAATATCTCAAAAGGATCTTGCAATGCTCCCAGAGGTCGCATCTCACCCCAGTTCTAAGTGAAATTTTCGTTCTGCGAACTTAATTTCACTAAGAACTCGTGACCTCGCTCAGAAGTTTTTTAAAACTTCTTCGTTTCGAATCCTGCCCGGGGCACTATGATACAAAATTAAAACAGCACTTTGGTGCTGTTTTAATTTTGTATAGTGCGCCGGGCAGGTTCGGTCACAGGTTTCTAAATGAAATATTTCGCTATCGCTCATATTTCATTAAGAACCTTCGACCCCGGCTCGCTGTCGTACTCGCTTCGCTCCGTGCGACATGCTCCGCCTTTCGAATCCTGCCGAAAGCCAATACCTTGGCTTTCTCCCGGCGCACATAATAGAAAAAACCAGCAAAATTGCTGGTTTTTTCTATTATGTGCGCCGGGCAGGATTCGAACCTGCGTAGCCCGAAGGCGCGAGTTTTACAGACTCGAGTATTTGACCGCTCTACCACCGACGCGTAAAATAGTCGAAAGTCTAAAGTAAAAAATTTGCTTTGCAAATTTTTTGACTTTATGGACTTTATGGACATTTAACTTTTGACTAAATTATTACTTTTTCAATTTCTAAATTATTTTATTACTTCGTTACACTCTGCTTCTTTGTAGAAACTAATGGATTAGAAGTTTTAATAATTTCCCTTCCTTTTCTCTTTTTGATAACAAAGACAAGTTTACCATTTTTTTCGCTAACCGCAACTATTCCCCCACTAATCATTCCCTCTGTTATCATCATAGAAGCGACAGGAGTTAATATTTCATTTTGAATTAATCTTTTTAAAGGTCTTGCTCCGTATTGTGGATTATATCCTTTCTTTGATAAATATTCTAAAACGGTTTTAGGTATGTTTAATGTTATATCTCTATCCTTAAGTCTTTCCTTAACAATTTCAATTTGGATATCTACTATCTTGGCAATAGATTCTTCTTTTAGAGTATCAAAAATAATAATGTCATCTAAACGATTCAAAAATTCTGGTTTAAAATGATCCTTAAGAGAAGTCATTATTTTTTCTTTAGCATCGTTGTATTTTTCTTCATCAGAATTATTCCCAAATCCAATGGTTTCCATTTTATCAATAAATTTTGAACCAATATTTGAAGTCATTATAATAATAGTATTTTTGAAATTGGCCACTTTTCCTTTAGCATCAGTTAAAATACCATCATCTAAGACTTGTAATAGTATATTGAAAACTTCTGGGTGAGCTTTTTCTATTTCATCGAAAAGAACGATTGAATAAGGCTTGTGACGAATAGTTTCTGTTAAAGACCCTCCTTCTTCGTGACCAACATATCCAGGGGGAGCTCCTACTAATTTAGAAACTGAATGTTTTTCCATAAATTCAGACATATCTACTCTAACCAATGATTTTTCATTATCAAACATTAATTCAGCTAATTTTTTA
The DNA here is from genome assembly GCA_018817595.1 of Patescibacteria group bacterium. GTDB lineage: Bacteria > Patescibacteriota > Minisyncoccia > Phycocordibacterales > UBA12079 > JAHITU01. Next base: position 19,567 of record JAHITU010000014.1, on the reverse strand, counting down.
GTTAATTCCGTCTTCCCTACTCCTGTTGGTCCTAAAAATAGGAATGAACCAATAGGTCTATTAGGGTCAGAAATCCCCACACGAGAGCGTTTTATGGCATTAGAAACCTTTGTGATGACATCATCTTGTCCGATTACTTTAGTCTTTAAGTCTTCTTCCATTCTGCTTAATTTTTTGGTTTCTTCTTCAAGCATTTGAGTAATTGGAATACCAGTCCAACGACTAACGATTTCGGCAATTTCATTATTGGTTATTTCTTCATTTAGAATTCTACCAGACTTTTTTAATCGCTTTAAGCGATTAACTTTTGAAGCTAATTCTTTCTCTACTTGAGGAATTTTTCCATAACGAATCTCAGCTGCTTTTGATAAATCAGTATCGGATTCTCTTTGTTCTGATTCTATTCTCAACAACTCTAATTCTTTTTTATGCTTCTTTATTTCAGATAGAATAGTTTTTTCATTATTCCATTTAATAGACAATTCAGATGTTTTTTCTTTTAAATTAGCGATTTCCTTTTCTATTTCTAGAATTCTGTTTTTGCTTTTTGCTCCTGCTTCATTTTTAAGAGCTTCTTTTTCTATTTCTAATCGAGTAATATTTCTATCTGCCTTTTCTAATACTGGAGGTTTATTCTCTAAAGAGATTTTCAAGGAAGCTGCTGATTCATCGATTAAATCAATAGCCTTGTCAGGTAAATATCTATCGGTAATATAGCGACTGGATAAAGTCACAGCAGAAACAATGGCTTCATCGGTAATCTTAACCCCGTGATAAAGTTCGTATTTTTCTTTTAATCCTCTTAGGATAGAAACAGCGTCCTCAATAGAAGGTTCATTTATATGCACAGGTTGGAATCTTCTGGTTAAGGCTGGATCCTTTTCAATATATTTTTGATATTCTTTCAAAGTTGTGGCTCCGATGGCTTGTAATTCTCCTCTTGCTAAAGCAGGTTTTAACATATTAGAAGCATCCATTGAACCTTCTGAGGCTCCTGCTCCTACCAGAGTATGAATTTCATCAATGAATAAAATAACTTTTCCTTCAGTTTCTTTAATTTCTTTCATTATAGCTTTTAGTCTTTCTTCGAATTCCCCGCGGTATTTTGTTCCTGCTACAAGCAAACCTAAATCAAGAGAAACTAGTTCTTTATCTCTTAGAGAAATAGGAGTATCTCCTTGAACGATTTTCAAGGCTAGTCCTTCTGCCACGGCAGTTTTTCCTACACCGGCATCACCGATTAAGATTGGGTTGTTTTTAGTTCTTCGCGAAAGGATTTGCACGATTCTACGGATTTCTTCTTCTCTTCCGATTACTGGATCTAATTTATTTTCATTGGCTAATTGAGTTAAGTTACGAGTAAATTTTGCCAAAGCTCTGTATTTTGGTTTTTTTTCTACATCGGTAACTTTTCCATTTTTGATTTCTTTAAGGATTTTAAAGACATCCTCTTTATTGATTTTAAAACGGTTTAATATTTCATTAACATCTCCAGGGATATCTAAAAGAGCGACAAATAAATGCTCTACTGAAATAAAGGAATCATTCATCGAATGAGCAATTCCTGTGGCATTATTTAGGACATCAGTTAATTCCTGTGTAAAAAATATCTGATAAGAAGGCGCCATGGTTCCTCCTTGACTGGGCATTTCGATTAAATCTAAAAGTGAATCGGCAAGTAAAATAATATCTACATCTAATTTTTCTAAAATAGAAATAACCATATTTTCTTCTTGTAGAAGAATGGCTGTAAATAAATGCATATGGCTAACGTGATTTTGACCACGTTCAATAGCCAACTCGTGTGAGCGGCGAATTATTTCTTTTGCTTTTGTAGTGAAGTTTTGAAATGGGGGCATAATGAATATGTATTATGTAGTAAGTATTATGTATTATGTATACGATTTTTTGCTTCGCAAAAATTCGTTTATATCTTTTGATAAAAATTAAACTAATACCTGTATGTGTTTAATATTTAAACATAAAATTGAAGTGAAATCAATGTTTTTTGGATATTTAGATGTTCTAGACTGCTTTGTCGAGAAAATTTAAAAGGAAAATAGTCCAATCGATTGGACTATTTTCCTTTTAAATTTTCTCTCCTCGCAGAGACGATTAACTAAAGTCAATCGTTATAAAACCACTTGATTTCTGTTTGACTATAATATATAGTGATTGTGTAATTAGTTCTTTTAAATATTAAAGAGTTTAAGCTAATTATGGTTATAGCCAAAAGATTTTAGTGATATGAAGTTTTTTGGCTATGACCATAAGGTGTAGCTAATTTAAATAGGAGAAAAACGATGACTAATAAAGACATCGAAGTAGATGCGGCTAAAAAATTAGCTGGTTTACAAATTGACCAACTTTCAAAGTTACGAAGTAATCAGATAACTTTTAAGCACTTGGAATGGTTTAATAATCTTTCGAAAGATGAAAGAAATTATCTTTTAGAAAAAAGATTTGAAAAAGATTTGTTTATTCCAAATAAAGCTTTTCAGAATAGAAAAGGTCTTTGGGTTTCAAGTGATTTCAAGGAACGTATTCTGTTGGTTGCAGAACCAATAGAAAAAAATAAAACAATTTCTACCTCATTTATTGATCTTAAAAAACCAATGGCTGATACAGAGGTTCGTGCCAATCCTCCTAAAAACCACGTTTTTAGAGCAGATGAATTTTGTCTATATCTTATAGATAAAATCAGACAACAACCCTATAGAGAAGAAGGAGAGTTTCTTATAAATGGAAAAGCAAACATTCACTTCGTTTATGGTAAAAACGACAGAGTCTTTTTAGTGGCTGTTGATTGGAGAGTTCTAGATCTGTGTATTCCAGAGTGGCATGTGAATACTTACCCTTTGATTGGCTTCCGTTGGAATTTGGGTAGTCGTGTTTTTTATCCAAACTATGATAAAGACTAATTTGAATTTTAACTCTTTAACCATTTAACCCCTGATAGTTCCAGTTTGGAATAATCAGGGGTTTTTGTTTTTAATTTATTTACTACTGAATTAATTCAGTAGCAGATTTTTTTATTTATTTTTTTCTTCTGTCACTGCTAGAGAATTAGTAGTGGAATTAAAAGCATTTTGAACAGAGTTTATTGGTGTGAAGTGGTTATTGTCTAGTCGAATTCCTATTACTTTACCATCTAAATTGATTAAGGCTGTCATTAAATTAGTTGGGTTTAGGTTTGTTTCTATTTTTTCTACTATGATTTTAGTTTCGGCTTCTTTTTCTTCTGTGGCTTCTGCTATTATTATTTTATTTCTGGTTAAATTAGAAACCACTCCTGTTAACAACATATCTGATTCATCCCCTCCTAAAACTATAATTGATTGTCCTAACTTAATATCATCAGAATTTTCTATTTCTATACTATTGAAAGCTATAGGCTTTTCTAGTTTTTCAGTTTTCAAAAATACAAAATCATTTTCTATCAAATCTTTATTTAAATTTAATTTTAATTCTTGACTGGCAACAGAAATAAACAAATCTTTTTCAATTAATTTTTCCTCTTTTATAAAGTCAGATTTTTGAGCTACAATGTCACCGACTTTGGAAATGAATAGCCCAACAGAAACAAATTCCTTAACTTTTTCTTTGTTTTTATTTTCTGAATAAGAATAAATTCTAGCTAATGATTTTGAATTTTTCTTCACTGCGTCTATTACGAAGTCTTCTTCACTGATGATAACTGTTTTGTTATTTTCAATAACAGTGGCTGTCTGTTCCCCTGGGACAATTGTTTCAATAGTTTTTTCGTAAACTTTGTGAATGGTGTCAGTTACGACTGGAGGAGCTTGATTGACTAAAGAAACTGTTACAATTCCTGTAGCAATTGAAGTCACAAAAGACACTAGAAGTGTCAGTAAAATTATTTGTGTTGGGTTTAATTCGTTTAGATTCATAAAAATTATTCGAAAGTCTGTAAAGTCGAACCTGCCTGCCGGCAGGCAGGAGTCGTAAAGTCTGAAAAATTTACTTCATAAATTTTTGACTTTTAACTTTATGAACTTTTTACTCTTTGATTATATAACACTAAATTATTTTAGACAAATTTTGGTGGGGATGGTTGAAGAGAATTCTGGATTGCTTCCCCAGCACTTTGTTGCAACTATATAAATAAAATTTACCAAAAAATAAATAATAATTTTTAAAATAAAAGTAGGTAATTTAATTCAAAGTGCTGGGTCGCAAAGACGGAAACAAGGATGAAATTATTTTAATTGTGTCAAACACTTAACAGTATAATCTATATCTTTTTTGGTGGTGAATTTTCCTAGAGTGAATCTAAGCGAATTGGCGATTTGTTGCTCTGTTTTTCCTAAAGCTCTAATGACATAAGAATATTTTTGGGTTGAGCAGGCTGATTTTGTGGAGCAAGCAATTCCCTTTTGGTCTAATTGGATAACTGAAAAATCATTATTAGTGGCAGGCACCGAAATATTAATATTATTAGGTAAACGATTTTCAAGAGAGCCGTTTAAATCAGCCTTTGGGATTTTTTTGAAAACTTCTTTAATAAAATAATTTCTTAGTTCTGTTAGTCTCTCAGTTTCCTTTTTCTGTTCTTGAGTAGATAATTCTAAAGCCTTGGCAAATCCAACCACTAAAGGTGTGTTCGGAGTTCCGGGGCGTTTTCCATTTTCTTGACTTCCTCCAACAATCAGAGGATTTATTTCTAAACCTTTTCTGACATATAACGCACCGGCTCCCTTAGGTCCGTAAATTTTTTGGGCATCAAGACTGATTAAGTCAATGCCTAGTTTTAAGGTATTTAAAGGAACATAAAGTAGAGCCTGAGCTGAGTCAGAATGAAGAACTGGGGTAACAGATTGATGATTCTTAAGGATTTTCTTTTTGAAATTTCGAATGATTCTAACGATTTCTTCCATGGGTTGAATAGTTCCAATTTCATTATTAACAAACATTATGGAAACCAAAACAGTATTAGGTTTCAATAATTCTCTAAAATGTTTTAAATCAATAATTCCCTCTTCTGTAATATCAACTAAATCGAGAGAAGCTCCCCTTCTTTGAAAATATTCAAAATAGTTCAAAACGGAAGGGTGTTCCATTTTTGAAGTAATCAAATGCATATCTTCTATTTTCATTCCTTTTTCTACCAAATTATCTAGCACACCAAAAATAGCAGCATTATTTGATTCTGTTCCTCCTGAATTGAAAATTATTTCTTCTGGTCGAGCATTTAAAATATCAGCAATGGTTTTTCTAGATTCTTCTATGGCTCTGCTGGCGATGGTTCCTTCTGTATGAATAGCTCCAGCATTTCCGAAGTCCTTGTCCCAGTATTTATCCATAGCTTTTTTAACCTTCTTTTCTAAAGGGGTAGCTGCTGCATAATCCATATATATTCGTCTTGGTTTTTTGTTGAACATTTTTTAATTCTATCACTTTATAATTTTTTTTAAAATAGTGATTTTATCAAATTGCAAAAAGCCTTATCTAATGTATAATCCTATACATAGTAATTTTAATCAACCTACTTTTAAATATGTTATTTACAGAAGAATTTGTTATATATGCTCTATTAGGAGTAAATCTTTTGTTGGTGTTGTGGATAATCAGCATCGAGAGAAGAACTAGAGATATTAAGGTTTTAAAAGACAGAGAACCTCTAATAAAAAAATTTCAAAATATTGAAAAGAGATTTAATGATTGTTGGGATTTTGAAAAACAAGCAAAAGAAAATTTTACGGTAATAGAGGAAAAACTTAAAGATAATATCCAGAATATTGAAATCTTGAGGTTCAACCCTTTTAAACACGAAGGAATGGGAGGAGACCAAAGCTTTGCTTTTACTCTTTTAAACAAGAAAGGAACAGGAGTAATAGTTTCCAGTCTTTATTCGAGAGAAAAAGTTTCAGTCTTTACTAAACCAATAATTGAATGGCAATCTAAATATGAACTTTCAGCAGAAGAAAGTGAAGTGTTAAATAGAGCAAAAAAATCAATAAAATAATTATTAATTAATCTAAAATGAAAATATGGCAAAAAAAGAGACAAAAGAAAATATAATCGAAAGATCTCCTGTAATTGTAGTTATGGGCCATATTGACCATGGAAAATCAACTCTTTTGGATTATATTCGTGAATCAAATGTAGTAGCTGGAGAAGCTGGAGCCATTACTCAACATGTTTCAGCCTATGAAGTTATCCATAAAGATGCGAAAGGAAAAGACAAGAGAATTACTTTTATTGACACTCCTGGGCATGCAGCTTTTTCTGCTATGAGAGCTAGAGGAGCTAATATTGCCGATATTGCTATCCTGATAATTTCTGCTGAAGACGGAGTTAAACCTCAAACAATGGAAGCTTATAACAGTATAATAGAGGCAAAGATTCCTTTCATTGTAGCGATAAACAAAATTGATAAACCTAATGCTAATGTAGAAAAGGTAAAAAATGAATTAATTGAAAATGGAATTTATCTAGAAGGTTACGGTGGAGACATTCCTTACGTACCTATTTCTTCAAAAACAGGTGAAGGGATTCCTGAGCTTTTGGATATGATGTTATTGATAACAGAGATGGAAGAATACAAAGGTGATACTTCCCTATTGGCTGAAGGAATAATTCTTGAATCTAAACTTGATGCTAAAAAAGGAGTAGATACAATGGTAATAATAAAAAATGGGACATTAAAAGTAGGGACCTTTATGGTAGTTAATAATCAAGTTAGTCCTATTCGTCGCATTGAAGATTTTCAAGGGAATCAAATAAAAGAAGCAATTTTTTCTAGTCCTGTTAGAATTGTTGGTTGTTGTGATGTACCTGATGCGGGATTATTTTTCAAAACTTATGCAACTAAAAAAGAAGCGGAAAGTAATTTAGAAGAAAAATGTGCAACTGTCAGCGATAATGTAATCGTGAACAATGCAGAGAATTGTTCAGAAGCAGTTAATATTTTTATTAGTATCAAGGCTGATGTTTTTGGAACAATAGAAGCTATTAAAAAAGAAATTGCTAAAATTGACACCGACAGAGTAATTATAAAAGTAATTTCAGAAGGTGTGGGTGATATAGTTGAAAATGATATAAAAACAGCCAGTCACAATCCTAATACTTTATTGGTTGGTTTCAATGTAAAAATTAACCAAGCAATGATTAACTTAGCTGAACAGATGGGTGTAAAATTAGCTTCCTTTGATATAATCTATAAGTTAACAGAATGGGTTGAAGAAAGTATTTTATCAATGATTCCTAAAATAGAAGTTGAAGAACAAACTGGAAAAGCTAAAGTTTTAGCAATCTTTAATAAAGACAAAGATGAACAAATAGTTGGAGGAAAAGTTAAAGAAGGTAAAATAAAATTAGGATCACAGGTAAGAATTATGAGGAGAGATTTTGAAATTGGTAAAGGAGTAATCACTAATCTACAAAGTCAAAAAGTTCAAACTAATGAGGTTGTGGAAGGAACAGAATTCGGAGTTGGAATTAAAGCCAAAAAGGATATAGCTATAGGAGATTATATTGAGGCTTTTGAAATGGTAACCAAGTAATTTTTAACAAAAATTACTTGAATTAAAAATTTTAGATTTTAGATTTTAAATTAGAGAAAAATCACTTCGTGATTTTTCTCCTAACAACCTAAAAGCTATAAGCTAATACCTAATAAAATGACTTTAAGACAAGATAAAGTAAAAGAAAATATTCGAAATATAATAGCTCAATTTTTAAGATCTGAGTCTAATCGTCTTTCGTTAATAACAGTCACTAGAGTTGATGTTTCTAGTGATCTTAAAAAAGCCACAATTTTTGTCTCTGTTCTCCCAGAATCTGGAGAAGAGTCCGCTTTAAACTTTTTAAAGAGAAGAAGAAAAGATGCTAGAGATTATCTTCGTAAAAAATTAAGTATGCGATCAATTCCTTTTATTGATTTTGAGATTGATTATGGAGAGAAAAACCGACAAAGAATTGACGAATTGTCTCAAGAATCGTAAACTGTATGTGTTTTAAAGTGACAATGAGGGCCTAGTGGCGAAGTGGGAACGCTGTGGTCTGCAAAACTACCATGAGTCGGTTCGATTCCGACCTAGGCCTCAATATTCTAGTATCTTGATAATAAAGGTATACATATACACATGTGTATTTTATTGTGTATACCAAAATATGTTATTATTATAGTAATGATAATAAAAAAGAAAAAATGGACTGAAAAAAATTTGAGAGATGCGGCAAAGAACTCAACAAGTATTCGTCAAGTTCTACAAAAAATAGGATTAATTGAAGCAGGTGGAAATTATAATCAAATCAAAAAATATTTGATTTTTTATAATATAGACACAAAGCATTTTAAAGGAAAAGGCTGGAACAAAGGAATGAGAGGTTTAGGAAAATCTATAATCCCTTTAAAAGATATTTTAGTGAGAGATAGTAATTATCAAAGTTTTAAATTAAAAAAACGTTTATTCAAAAAAGGTGTAAAGAAACAAGAATGTGAAGAATGTGGCTGGAAAAAAAAGTCGATTGATGGTAGAATCCCTGTAGAATTAGACCATATTAATGGAGATGGAAAAGATAACCGTTTAAAAAATTTAAGAATTCTTTGTCCTAATTGTCATAGTTTGAAATCAACTCATAGAGGTTTAAATCAAAATAGAAAAAAATAAAAATGCCCAGGTGGTGGAATTGGTATACACGCAGCACTTAAAATGCTGTCCATTATTTGGATGCGGGTTCGACTCCCGCCCTGGGCACAATAAAAAAGAATTTTTAGAATGTTCTTTTTTTAATCATCCGCCTATAGCTCAGCTGGTAGAGATTAATCCGAGATTCGCAAGGATTAATGGCTCTTAACAAAAGAGTCGGTCAGATGAGAATAGATTGAGAATAAAATAGTAAATATACCAAAATCCGCCTATAGCTCAGCTGGTAGAGCAACCGGCTCTTAACCGGTAGGTCGTAGGTTCGATTCCTACTGGGCGGACAATTAAACTCTAAATAAATAAATTAGTCCAAGCTGGTGGAGATTGAGACGAGATTCGCAAGTCTCAATGGCTCTTAACCGGTAGGTCGTAGGTTCGATTCCTACTGGGCGGACAAAATAAAAAACCCTTTTAGGGTTTTTTAATTTTGTCCGCCCAGAGAAAGTAAATTTCTTTACTTTCGTTTGGAATCGAACGGCGGAATATGTTGAGAGCGATAGCGAACAACTATGAGCCGTGTCCCGCGGCTCTTAATACAAATTCGAGCGATAGCGAAGAATTTTATTTAGAGACCGTCAGGACGAACTACTGGGCGGACACAAAATACTTAACCCTAAAGCGTTAGCTTTAGGGTTTTAGTATTTTTCTGACCAGTAGGGATCGAAACGAAGGAGTATATTTTCCGTAACGAAGTGGAGGAAAATACGACTGAGCGGGGTCGCGAGTTCTTAGTGAAAACGAGTCCCGTAGGGCGAAGTCTGAACTTAGAACTGGAAACCGATTCCTTCTGGGCGGACAATCAGAATCATTAAAACACTAGAACATTAAAAAATAGAAACAATTTTTTAATATTTTTAAATACTCTAATCGATTGGAGTATTTAAACCTTATAATCCATTATGTTATTATGCATAATAACATAATACTTTCTACTTAATATTCAATGGCTATAGTCATAGCCATAGGTTCGATTCCTACTGGCTGACTAAATTTATGTATTTCCTTGCTTATGAGCCGAAAATCGTATATAATCACACCTATAAAAATAATATTATGTCACAAGATAGATTAATTAAATTAGCTTGCCAAAAATGTAAAAGAATCAATTATTGGTCAAGTAAAAATAAAAAATTAGTTGTTGATAAAATTGAAATCAACAAGTATTGTAAATGGTGTAAAGCTCATACTCCTCATAAAGAAGTAAAGAAATAACCTTTGCAAATTTAAATTCGCTTTTAAAAAAATCTTACTTTCTTTATAAAGTAAGATTTTTTTGGTAGAATAAGAGAGGTTAAAAAAGGGTCTATAGTTTAGTTGGTAAAACAACGGTCTCCAAAACCGTCGTCCGAGGTTCGAGTCCTCGTGGACCCGCGAGAATACTTTAAGTCCAAAGCGAATGCTTTGGGCTTTTAGTATTCTAGGGTCCACGAGGACTCGAAAGACGGAGGCGCGAAGCCAATTTGTGAGCTTGCGAACAAATTGAAGCCGAGTCGGGGTCGCGAAATTTTGCGAAGCAAAATATTTGTGACCGAGTCCTCGTGGACCCGCAATAAAATACTAAAACCAAAGCGTCAGCTTTGGTTTTAGTATTTTACGGGTCCACGAGGACTTGAAACGAACGAAATATATTTTTCTGTAGCGTTTAGCGGAAAAAAAATTTGAGTGAGCGGGGTCGCGAGTTCTTAATAAAATCTAAGCGTTAGCGAAAGATTTTATTTAGAACTGGAGACCGAGTCCTCGTGGAATCATCTTAAACAAACAACTTCACCAACTTAATTTCTTCCCAAGAAATTTCATCAGGCAAAGCTTTTTTGATTGGAGCTAACTTATTACCTCCGACTTTTTTCCAGGCTTTCAAAATAATATCAAAATTTTCTACATCGTCTTTTATATAATCAAAATTCACTCGCCCCTCCCCTTTTTCTTCAGCCAATTTTTCTAAATGATTCACAATAGTAGACACGGTCAAATTTCTTTCCAAAGCAATATCCTCCAACATCATTTTCTTGGCAATCATTTCTTTTGTAATATCATAAGTAGAAATTTTCTCTTCTATATAGTCCTCTACAGTAGAAGTCTCAATAAATTCTTCTTGGATTTCTTCTGTTCGAGGCTCAGATTTTAGCCTGAAAACTGCTCTTTCTGATTCTTTTTTTAATTCTAAATCAAACTCAAGAATCTCATCATTTACCATCAAAGCAGTGTTGTTTATTCCTTTCAAATAAAGACCTTCTAAAGACCTAACCCGTGACAATGCCACATAACCCATTCCGGCCACAAAAGACTTGGAGAGGTCAATTTCAGCCATGTCGAGGCTCATTCCTTGGCTCTTGTGAATAGTAATAGCCCAAGCTAATCTTAACGGAATTTGGGTAATCCTAGCTTTCTGTTTTCCCTCTTCTTCAATATGCCAAGATTCATCTTCGACTAAAATTTCTTTTCCTGAATAAGTTTCCACCACTGGCTTTCCTTCGTTAAAATCAATTACAGTTCCTAGGGTTCCGTTAACATAACCTTTTTCGAAATTATTTTTTATGAACATCACCACAGCCCCAATTTTTAAATGCAGTTCTTCATGAGCCAAACAAGATTTTTTTAATGAATCTACCAGTTTTCTAGCGCCTGTGTCTTTCATTCTATAAATACTAGGGTGAGAATCAATTTTTGATAACTCTTGGAAGTTCAAAGAGTCCACATCTCTGTTATGAGTATACAATTTTGTAGGAGTAAATTTGAATTCTTCATATTGCTGTCTTGTTTTTAATAATTCCCAAGTCTGCTCCCCTACTCCATTATCCCTTATTTCATTTAATATCTTTAATAAAGAATTTCCTTCTTCCTGACGATATTGTTCTTCTAGATAACAAATATTCAAATTCATATTAGTCCAAATATTTGATTTATAGGCAAAATTAGTTTCCCCACCCATTCTATTAATTGGAGGTAATTGGAAGAAATCTCCACATAAAATAATTTGCATACCACCAAAGGGTTCATCATTGTGTTTGAAAGCTCGACAAATTATATCAATAGCATCTAGTTGAAAAGAATGAAGCATTGAAATTTCATCAATAATTAGAACTTGAGCATATTTAAACCTTCTCTTTAAGTAAGCTTTTTCTAAAAGAGATTCTACATCCAGAGCAGAAAGTCTGTCTTTTATTCCCAAGCCTGACCATGAATGAATAGTCACACCATTCATATGAGTAGCTGCTATCCCAGTTGAGGCAGTTACGCCTACTGGAATGGATTTGGATTTAAGGAAATTAATATATTGGTTCAATAAATAAGTTTTACCAGACCCAGCAGGTCCAGTTAGAAAAACATTTTTACCCATTTTTAAAATTTCTAATGCTTCTGATTGTTTCATGATGTTATTAATTTTATATTACTTGACTTTATTTTTCACCTTGATATTATAAAGATATCATTATGGAAAAAACCCTTACATGGATTCGTCCCTGTCGGGGGTTTTTCTTTTATTTATCATTAATAAAAAATTTATGATAATGATTATCTAAAGGAGATATTTTAGCTTTTGTTCTTCTTAAAAGAAAAGAACATTTATCTTTATTGGGCGGTAATATTAAAACATTTTTACTCTTTTCTATTAAAAATTCAATCAAACAACCAAAATCTCCATCTCCAGAAACAATCACAAAATTATTTGTTCGATTCTCATAAAAATCAGAGGTAACCTTTAAAACTAGTTCGGCATCACAATTTCCTTTAACTTCCCCGATCCCATTCATCACTGTTTCTTTAAAAATTAAAATATAACCATATTCTTGAAGTTTTAGATAAAGTTTTGAATATTTTGGAACCAAGCCAATAAAAAGATAGATCTTTTCTGCTTCATACTTTTGTCTCAACCAACCTCTTAATTTTTTATAGTCTATTTTTTTATTTAATTCCAAAGACCCTTTATGTAAATTTGCTCCATCTATATAAATAATACTTTTACCTAAATTACTCATACATAAATTATATCACAAAATATTTTTAATATATTTTTTTATAAATTTTTTTAAATAAAAAAAGAACCCGGTAAAACTGGGTTCTTTGTCTGTTTTAAGAAGCTTTAAGCTTCTTTTTTATAAGAGGGGGTTTTGTTACCGAACATCTCTTTTGTCCATTCACCAAAATTTTCTTTTGGCGGATAATCCTCGAGAAATTCCATTGTTTGTTTTGACCCGCAAATCAAACACTTTGTATTGTTCAGACCCAATTCCCTACCACAGACTCTGCAACTGGTTGCTGGGGTTGGCATGTACCACCTTCCTTTCCGTTTCTTGAACGGTCTATGTTAATACTTCTTATGATATGTTACTCTTTTATCAAAAAAATATCAATGAAGAATTAAGAATAACTCAACCCGATGAGTTATTCAAATTAAAATCTCTTCACTTTATTGACTGTCGTTAATAAAATATAGAGATTTTAATTGTTTTTTATAACCTAATAATGTAATATCTATTTTAGATATTAATGTTCGTAAATAAGGAGAAATTGATGAATATAAGTCCGTTAGAAAAAGAATGTAAAGAACAAGTAGTTTCAGTAACTGAAACATTAGAAAAACAAGGAATTGATGTTATCTTATGCTATGTTATAAAAGAAGAAGGACTTAACGGAAAAGTTATCGGAGTAGCAATAATACTCCATTTTAGAGAAAAAAAGAAAGGTCACAAACTTCCGGAAAAAATCCCTAATGGATTTTCTATTTCCTATGCCTATGATAAAGGACCAGATCCTGTTTAAATCATTGATTGAGAGAATCTCAGTCAAAAATCAGGTGAACTTTTTAGTTCACCTGTTTTTATTTGTATAACTTTATAAACTTTTGACTCTCTCTTGCCACAGCCCTATTTTTTAACTAAAAAATAGGGCTGGATGATTATTTCAATAGTCGCTTCGCTCCTTTAAAATAATCACATTTCTTCAATTGTTTCAATCCCTAATAGACCTAATCCGTTTTTTAGAACTTGGGCTGTAGTCTTTGAAAGAGAAAGTCTTAATGATTTCTCTTCATCAGATGCATTAATCACAGGGCAATGAGCGTAAAAAGAATTAAACCTCTGAGCTAACTCATATAAATAATTACAAATGGTATGAGGGGAAATTTCTGTCCCCGCTTTGTAAGTATATTGAGGATAACGAGCCAACCATTTTAATAGACTTAATTCCCATTCGTTCATATTTTGAGAAATTTCAACTTCTTTGATTTCACTTTCTCCTGCCTTTTTTAGAATTGCTTGGGCTCGCACATAAGCATACAAAACATAAGGTCCAGAGTAACCTTCAAAGTCTACAAATTTTTCAGGGTCATAATTTACATCTTTGTTAAAGTCATGAGACAAAATCAAAAACTTTAAACCAGCCAAAGCCACCACTCGTGAAATTTCCTTTTTCTTTTCTTCATCATAATCTTTTAATTCTGCAATTTTGGTTTGAGCTACTTTAAAAGATTCTTCAATGATGTCTGTCCCTTTTATATTTTTTCCAGAACGAGAACTAGTTTTCTTCCCGTCCATTAACAACCAACCAAAAGAAATGTGATGATACTTATCTTTAAATTTATCATCTAATGTTTCTAATATTTTTATGACAGCCTTAAAGTGATCATCTTGCTCTACTCCTGTTAAGGTCAAATTTAAATCTAAATTAGGGTAGTCTTCAAATTTTTGGAAACCTAAGGCCAAATCCTTGGCTAAATAGGTTGGATTATTTTCACTAGTTAAAACTACCCAGGTAGTTAAACCGTCTTTCTCTCCATCATAAATAACAGCTCCTTGTGATTTTACAAAAATATTGTTCTTATTTTCTTCTACTATTTTTTTGGCTCTTTCATAAACCTGAGATTCTGGATATTGTTTATCATAAACTACACCTAATTCAGCGAATAAGGCTTTTTGATGTTCCAAAGACCACTGCTTTATCTTTTCATACAATTCAGTAGCTTTTGTTTTGTTCTTTTTATAAATATCTATATTTATTTTTCGGATAGCTTCCTCGTTAGCTTCATAATTTTCTGTTGCATAAACATAAGCATCGGCGATGAATTCCATTCTTTTATGTTTATCCCAATCTTCAAAGTCTTCTGGTAAACCTTTTTGCATTACTCCCCAAGTACTTTTAGCTGTATGCATTCCAATATCACCATAATAATTTGTTTTTATTACTTCATACCCAAAATTTTCCAATAATTCACAAACAGCGAGACCTGAAATAACTCCCTTAATATGACCCACAGTGAAAGCCTTATGAGTATTTGGCTGTCCAAATTCAACCATTATCTTTTTCTTTTGTGGTAGTTCAAATTTTCCGTAATCTGTAGATTGGTCTAAAATGTTCTTTAACTCAGAGATATAATAGTCTTTTTTTATTTTAAAGTTTATAAATCCGGGAGCCACCGCTTCTGAATGTTCTATAAAATTCGGTAAATCAATTTTTTTAGCAATATCCTGAGCAATTTCTAAAGGATTTTGTTTTAAAACTCCAGCCAAAGCCATAGCGACATTAGTAGCATAATCCCCATGTGATTCTTCCGCTGGTCTTTCAACTACAAAATCAATTTCACTATCAATGATTTTTGATATTTCCTGATGTAATAATTCTTTGATAGGATCATCAGAAATGTTTTCTTTTTTTAATATGTCTTGTATTTTCATTCTTATCATTATACCATAATTATATATATGAATAAATTATTTAAAAGAAAAATAGAAGACTTTATCTGCGAAAACTGCGGAGCTGAAGTTAAAGGCGATGGATATACAAACCATTGCCCTGTTTGTCTTTGGTCCAAACATGTTGATATTAACCCTGGTGATAGAGCTTCTGAATGCAAGGGGTTGATGGAACCTTTTGAAGTGGAAAAAATAGGAGAAGAAAATATCATTACTCATCGTTGTGTAAAATGCGGTTACAAGAAAAAAAATAAGTCATCAATGAGTGATGACTTTGATGAAATTTTAGAAATAATTGGTTAGTAGTTTAGTAAGTTAGCTTTTGAGGTTAGTTTTTAGAAAAAAATATTACACTAAACTCGCGGTCGTGAGTTTAGTGTAATGATTAAAAAATGAATTTTAAGCAAAAATGATCTACTAAAAATGAAAAAATAGCTTTAAATAGAGATTTATGTAATTTTTTTGATAAATATAAAACAGGCTGAGGAATAATTTCCTCAGCCTGTAGCCGTTTGGTTCTTCTAACGGCGACGGCGACATAGTTTTCGAACCTGATAGGAGGAATCCCCCCAATAAATAATCTTTTTTTCATCAACATCGAAGACAGCAAAAGAGGACCTCACCTCATTGATTCTCAACTGATGAACCAAATAGTCCGTGAAAATATTGGGGTGAAAACTTGTAGGGAGTTTTTCATTTCCTGGCAAAGCTCCTTTTTCATTGACCAGAAAAACTCTTATAAATTTTTTAAAATGGACAATGTCCACTGCTCGATAGTATCTTGGGTTATCTAATTCCAAATCGAGAAAGTAATAAGCTTCAACTCTGTTTAATCCGAACCATGGATCTTGATGTTCACCAACCTGTGTAAATCCACTCTCTGCTTTTATAATAGTATCCATTTTTCTCTCCTTTTTAACATTTTCTAAGTTGTTTAGGAACAAATTCCCTTTTCTCAAAATCATACTCAAACAATCTGTCTGAGTGGATTTTAAAATGTTTTTTCTGAAAAAATTTATAGAACTCAGCAATGGCAAAATCTGTAACTGTTACAATTATTTTTCTTTGTGTCCCCCTAAGACTTATTTTTGAAGAAAATTCTTTTTTAGGGATAAAAAGAGTCACAGGTTCTTTATTTCTCCAGAAATAAACTTTGATTTCCATGAAATCTTTAAGAATAAAAAATTCTTTTCTCCAATGTTCAGGGATAAAGAAGAAATTTCTTTCTCCTAAAGCCTTTTCTTCAGGTTTTTTATATTCAAAACCTTCTTCTGGTGGAGTCTCTCTCCAAATTTCATTTTTGGAAATCCAATAAACAATTTCTTTCCAAAACTTTCTCAAAAAACTTTTTTCTAAATTAATCAAAGCGACCTCCTTCATTTTCTTTAGTTTTAAGATAACTTCTGAATTGACAATATAATAAAAATTATCTAAAGTCAACGATATTTTACAAAATTAAAAAAGTAGGGGTAGCACCCCTACTTTTTTAATTTTATCTTTTTATAAAGAGAGAATCTATAATAAACAAAAAATTTGGCACCCGGGGTGCCAAATTTGTTATCTTTTATGTTTCTTTCTCTCTGTTTCAGTTAAATATTTCTTTCTTAGGCGAATATCAGTAGGTGTAACTTCTAAATATTCGTCTTCTCGCATCATTCCGATAGCTTTTTCTAGGGTGATTTTCAAAGGAGGAATCACCTTGATAGCATCATCAGAACCAGATGCTCTCATATTTGTTAATTGTTTTCCTTTAGTAGGATTAACAACCATTTCTTCCCCACTGGCAACATTCCCAATAACCATTCCTTCATAAACCTCTGTGTTTGTTTCTATATACAGTGTTCCTCTTTCTTGTAGGTTAGCTAAAGCAAAACCAAGAGCTTTACCTCCCATCATTGATGTCATCGAACCCAATTTAGTTTTAACCACTTCTCCTGCATAAGGTCTAAACTCTAAGAAAATAGAGGTTAAAATTCCTGCTCCTTTTGTATCCACGATAAATTCGTTACGATATCCTAAAAGTCCACGAGTTGGGATTTCAAAAGTCATTTTAGATTCTCCGTTCTCAGTTTGCATATTAGTCAAAATACCTTTTCTTTCTCCTAATTTCTTCATAACTGATCCAGAAAATTCTTCTGGTACTAAAATAGTAGTTTCTTCAAAAGGTTCCATTTTTTTACCATCTACCTCTTTTATAATAACTTCTGGTTGAGAAACTGTTAATTCAAAACCTTCTCTTCTCATATTTTCAATTAAAACAGCTAAATGTAATTCTCCTCTTCCATAAATTTTATATTTTCCATCAACTCCGCTAAAATCAACTTTTAAACCAACATTGATTTCCAATTCTTTTTCTAGTCTCTCTCTAATTTGTCTTGAAGTTAATAATTTTCCTACTCTTCCAGCAAAAGGAGAATTGTTAACAAACATAAACAAAGAAATGGTAGGTTCATCCACAGTGATTCTAGGTAAAGCTTCCGTTGCTTCATCATCAACCAATGTATGACCGATGAAAATTTCTGGAATTCCTGAAAGCATAACAATATCTCCAGCCACAGCTTCTTTAATCTCCTTTCGAGTTAAACCTTCAAAATTAAACAATTTTGTTATCTTTCCTGTGAAAGTATTACCCTCGGCATCTTTAACAATCAAAGTTTGACCATCCTTTATAGTTCCTTGATAAATACGGCAAACTCCCATTCTTCCTAAAAAGTTATCATAGGCAAGATTAAACACTTGAGCCTTTAAAGCTAGCTTATTTGCTTCTTCGTTTGATGCTAGAGGCACCTTTTCAATAATTAAATCTAACAAAGGGATTAAATCCTTCATTTCGTCCTCCATTTTTAGCTTAGCCAATCCATCTCTTCCAACAGTATAAATAACTTCAAAATTTAATTGTTCATCAGTCGCACCCAAGTCTAGGAATAATTCATAAACTTCTTCCTTTACCCTTTCTACATCAGAAGCAGGTTTATCTATTTTATTTATTACTAAAATTGGTTTCAATCCTAAATCTAAAGATTTCTTTAATACGAACTTTGTTTGAGGCATTGGACCTTCAACAGCATCTACCACCAAAAGAACAGAGTCTACTGATCGTAAAACTCGTTCTACTTCTGATCCGAAATCGGCATGCCCAGGAGTATCCAAAATGTTAACCTTAGTACCTTTATATAAAACAGAAGTATTCTTTGAGTAAATAGTAATTCCTCTCTCTTTTTCTATATCATTGGAATCCATAGAAACTCCTTCTGCTACCATATTGGTTTGTGAAAGCAACGCATCAGTTAATGCTGTTTTTCCATGGTCTACATGGGCTATAATTGCTATATTTCTTATATCCATAAAATTAGTCGAAAGTCCTTAAAGTCCATAAAGTTAAAAGTTTAGAAAAATTTACTTCGTAAATTTTTCTTCTTAATTTCTGAATTGCTTCCCTCCTCATCCCTGCCTGCCGGCAGGCAGGGGCGGGCAAGCTGTCGTAGCTCCTCGCAAACCTACCTGCCGGCAGGCAGGGACGAAAAGCTCTAGCTTTTCGTAACGATTCGCTAAAAGCGAATCGTCTCTGCGAGAAATGAAGCGTAGCGGAAAGACAAAGCAGTCCAGAATTCTTAAATTTTAAATCTAATTTAATAATCAATCTAGACATTCTACCTTTTTTAAGGATATAAGCAAGGTCTTATTGACAGTTTATATCAGAATGTTACTCTTAATGTAGAGTTTAACTAAACTATTTTAATAGGGAGGTAATTATGAAAGGAATCGCCGATCAATTAACAACTGAAATCCTAAGAAATTTGCTTATGAAAGGAAAAGAAGTAAAGGAGAATATTCATAACTCCAAAGAGAGATTTCCTGAAGAAGTAAAAAGGCTACGGAAACTTTTAATGGGGATTTCCGAAGCCGTAGAAGGTTTTTCTGCTTTTCTTGACGAAGAGGCTCTAGCACAGTTTACAGAGGATCTTAAAAAAGAAAAGATAATGAAAAAAGTTCAAAAAGAAAAACCATCAAGAATTATCCTTTTATAATCTTTAAAAGAGGAATTGATAAAGAATGTTACCTCAAAATGAAAACCACCAGCTACGCTGGTGGTTTCTATCCTATGCACTTCGTGCATTTATCCCACGATATGTTGGAAAAGAGATTTTTGTATAAGTTCTACCTGATGGTGTGATTGATTTTTTATATATTGTTTAACTGCGTATT
>JAHITU010000013.1 GCA_018817595.1 Patescibacteria group bacterium | reverse complement strand
CGTCGGCTGCTCCATACATAACCATTTCCCCAGTAATCCCAACGCACCTAATTTCGTTCTCCCTTTTCCATAACTATCATCCGCCTTACTTAATTTATATACATCGATTTTTAATTGCTCAGGATTGACTTTCTTCTTGAGTATTAATTCTCCAATCTTCTTATTAACCTTCCTATCCAATAATACATGCCTACCAAATATACCCGCTATCCTCTCATCTATTTTAATATCAGGATTGCGCTTACTTAAAATCCTAAATGCCGCTTCACTCTCATCCATAGACTCCATATAACTAGCAATAAACTCTTTAGCTTCTTCATTTGAAAAGTTTAAAATATTGTTATTACAATTCATATTTTTATTCTATTATTTCTGCAATTATTCGACCCCTCACCGAGTCAGACTTCGCCTCTCCGAGGCTCGTCTTCCTCGACTCTCCCTGAACTGTACCCCATAATTCGGACACATTCTATACCCCTAAAATTATTTTTTTATTAACTATTTTAGGTTTCTATTTAAGCTTTAAAAGAATATCTTTAAAAAGATATTTGTGAATATCTTTAAAAAATATCCATAAAAAAGTATTTATAAAAGTATTTACAAAAATGCTTACAGGCTTATAAAAAACTTAAAATAAAAAACAGTCAAAATAATATGAGAAAATATACAGAAGAAGAGAAGGAAAGACTTTTAAAATGTGAGTGTATTACCGAAGTAAAAGATTATAAAATTATTTATAAAAATGACTTCAAAATTTACGCTCTTGAAGAAAATAAAAAAGGAAGAGGTCCAATGGAAATCTTTATTTCAGCTGATCTTCCATTAGAAATATTAGGGAGAAATTATCCAAAAGATATTTTTAAAAGCTGGAGAAGACGTCAAAAAAAACAAGAAGAAGAAACTTATAAAAAAGCTTTCGATGAGGATTTAGTTAATCATTTAAAGAATTTTTTTCAAAATGATGATATAGATATTAATCGCATAAAGCATTTAAAAAATAAACCTTTTGAAGAGATGACTTCCAAAGAATTTGCTTGTTTAACAGCTTATGCATTAGCGGAGAATAATTACTTAAAAAAAGCTTTCGCCATAGGAACAAAAGAGAAGATAAAGAAGAAATAATACTAAATTCTTCAGAGAGATTCTTTATTATTTCTATGGCGTTAAATAAGAGCAAAGATCTTAAAATAAATAGTCTTTGTTCTATAGCTAGAGTTAGCTCAAGTGGTTATTATTATTGGTTAAAGAGTAAAAATAATAAAGCTTTCAAGAATATGGAAAGTGTTTTCTTAATCAAAACTATCTTTGAAAATAAGAAGGGGAGAGCTGGCTTTAGAACTATAAAAATGATATTAAATAATGATTACAAAATGAGAATAAATCATAAAAAAATTATTAGAATAATGAGAGAAGACAAATTAATTTGCACCGTAAGAAGGAGAAATCCATATAAAAATATTATGAAAAAACAACAAGAAAATAGAACTTATCCTAATTTGCTTGATAGAAAGTTTAATCCACAACTACCTAATGAGGTTTATTCCACTGACATAACTTATTTACCTTATGGTAACAATAAATCAAAATTAGCTTATCTTTCTTCCACTAAAGACCTAGGAAGCAAAGAGATAGTTTATTTTAATTTATCTAAAAAAATTGATTTAAATTTAGCTTTGGATGGCATTAAGCAGACTCTTTTAAAGCTATCAAAAAAACAAAGAAAAAAACTTATGATTCATTCAGATCAAGGTGTTCACTATACTCATCCATTATACTCCAATATTTTAAAAGATTTAAGCATAACTCAATCTATGTCCAGAAAAGCAACTTGCATTGACAACGCTCCAATAGAAAGCTTTTTTGGGCATATGAAAGATGAAGTTAATTTAAAAGAGTGTGAGAGTTTTGAAGAATTAAAAGTTATGATTGAAAATTATATAGATTTTTATAATAATAAACGGTATCAATGGAATTTAAAAAAGATGACTCCTGTTCAATACAGGGATTATCTTCTTTATGGAT
>JAHITU010000012.1 GCA_018817595.1 Patescibacteria group bacterium | reverse complement strand
TCTTCAGCTATTTTAATAATAGTTTTTTCTTTATTAATAACTTGTTTTAATTTTTTCTCTTTTAGAGACATATATTTTGCATCAAATTTATTCATCTACACAGATTAATGTGTAAACTCTATTGCTGCAATGTTAACAAAGTCATACTCTTTTATTTCGAGGAAAATCGTGTATAATTGATTAGAAGGTAGCAGGTTGTAGGTAGAGTATTGTTAAAAAATTTGCAAAGTAAATTTTTCTTCTACTCTCTACTCTCCACTTACTACTTTCCAAATTATTATGGCAAAAAGAATTACAGGATTAGATAAAAAAAGAACATCTCGTTCAAAAAAAACAGCAAAAAGACTTGCAATTAAACACGAGATGTTAGCTACTAGAAAAGCTAAAAAGAAATAGTTTTTAAAAAACATTTTAAGCTTATTTAATAGTATATCTAAACCCTCTATTAAAGGGGTTTTTTGTTTGTAAATAATTCAATAAATATTTAGTCACCGTTTAAATATTCGTGATTTTTTTTAAGAAATTTGTTAATTAATTTTGAAACAAAATTATTTTTTTTATGTTTCAAGTAAAAATAACCAGAAAAAGAAATGAAAAAGGCCCCAACTACAATCAGAGTTAGATCCCCCATAGTATCTACCAAACCTGATTTCTGCATATTTAAGCCAAAAACATTGTCTACCGAAAATTCAAAAATTTCCCAAATTACCCCTAAAGCAATAGCAAAACTAAAAGCAAAAATAGAAACAAAAAAAGGACTCATAAAAAGAGCTGTTTTTCTATTAAGGATATAAACAATTAGAAAAGCAATCAAAGCAATCAAAACTCCAGAAAAAGTATGTAGCATTATGTCCCACCACCAAAACCTTGAATAAAAACTGGAGATTTCCCCTAAAAATAAAGAAGCATAAATTAAAAAAATAATGGCTATTTCTATTTCACTAGGAAATTCAAGACCTATGTTTTTGGAAAAACGGTGAGAAAAATACAAAATCAGAGTAGTCAACACTGATAAAAATAAATTAACCCAATTCTGATTAATAACAGCAATAACTCCTGCTACAAAAAGGAGTAAATAAAAAATGCTATATACCCACCACTTAAGTTTTTCTTTGCTAATCATATCTAATAAAATATTAACATAAATATCTTATTTTAACATTATCATAAAAACTTTCCTTGACTTTCGTATGTTTTTATGGGAATATATAGGCAACTACTGAAGGTAATGGATATGGGCCCTTTGTTAGGGTTTTTATTTTTGACGTAAAGCGAAGACAATCTAAAATAAAAACGAAGTGACTTATTTTAGATTGTTGAGCTGAGGAATAAATATAGGTGAATAAACCTCGAAACTCATTCTAAAAAAATACAAGCGAACAAACTTTATTAATCTCATATGCTTGTAATTAAGAACCTCTATTTTTGCCTAATCTACGATAGAGTCAAAAGTCTATAATGTCTATAAAGTCAAAAGTGAAAAAATCGCAAAGCGATTTTTTCAAGACTTTACGACTCCTGCCTGCCGGCAGGCAGGTTCGACTTTACGACTTTCGACTAATTAATATGTATAAAACAAACTCAAGACCTTCTGGGTCTAATTCAAGATTTTCTTCTAATAAAAAAGGAGGATTTCGAAAAAGTTCTTCAACAAGAACAGGACAATTTAATAGAAAACCAAAAAGTGGAGGAAGTTCACGTTTTTCTGGTGGCTATAAAGGAGGAAACCAAGGAAGAAATAGATCAAGATTTTCTAAAACTTCTAAATTAGATATTTCAACTTTTATAAACAAGGCTCAGGCAATTAAACCTGATGAAAAAGTTTTTGAACCTAAAAATTCATTTGCTTCCTTGCCTATTGAAAATATTCTAAAAGAAAATATTTTAAGAAAGAATTACCAAAAACCAACTCCAATTCAAGATGAATCTATTCTTCATATTCTTGAAGGAAAAGATATCGTAGGTCTAGCTAATACAGGAACTGGTAAAACAGCTGCTTTTCTAATTCCTTTAATTAATAAAGTTATTTTGAATAGTAAAGAGCAAATTATTATTTTAACACCAACTAGAGAATTAGCGATTCAAATAGAAGATGAATTGAAATCTTTTATTGATAATATTCGAATTTATTCAACAGTTTGTGTGGGAGGTGCTCCTATTTACAAACAAATTCAAAAACTTAAGAAACCAAACCAATTTGTTATTGGTACTCCTGGACGAGTAATGGACTTGATGAAGAGAAAAGTTTTAAATGTTAAGGGATTCAAAACAATTGTATTGGATGAAGCTGACAGAATGCTTGATATGGGATTTGTAAATGATATGCGTTTCATTATGGCTCAAATGCCTAAAGAAAGACATACTCTTTTCTTCTCTGCTACAATGTCTTCTACTATTGAAGAATTAATTAAGGATTTCTTAAACAACCCTGTTAATATTTCTGTTAAAACAAGGGATGTTTCTAAAAATATTGATCAGGATGTAATAAGAATGAATGGGCAAAATAAATTAGATGTTTTAGCTAATTTATTATCTGACCCTAAACTTTCTAAAGTCCTTGTATTCGGAAGAACAAAACATGGGGTAGAAAAATTAAATAAACAATTACTACAACTAGGAGTTAGAACAGAATCAATTCATGGAAACAAAACTCATGGTCAAAGACAAAGATCTCTACAAAGATTTAAAACAGACAGTGTTCAAACTTTGATTGCAACCGATGTAGTTGCCAGAGGTTTAGATATTAATAATGTCAGCCATGTTATTAATTACGACTTACCTGAAACTTATGATGACTATGTACATAGAATCGGAAGAACTGGTCGTGCCAACAAGACAGGAAAAGCTTTAACCTTTATTGATTAAAACTTAAAAATAAAACCACTTGGACCTTCTAGGTCCAAGTGTTTTTATTTTTCCCCAGTCACTTCTATGAAGTAATATTTATAAATGCTAATATAATAATATGATTACATTACAAACAATTTCAATTCTTTTAGAATTGTTAGTAGTCTTTGTTGCTTTAGGAATTGCCTTTTCAAAAAAACAATTAGCGGGTTATGGCTTAGCTATAACTTTTGGGATTTATATTTATTATGACTCTGTTAAATTCTATAACCAACCTGTTGATGAAACAACTCTTCAAATTTTGTTTTTTGTAGCTACATTGTCTGCCTTATTATCTGTTTTATCAATTTATAAAAAATTATAATTATGATTACTAATATCGGACTGTCTATAATTGTTATTGCTTGGATTTTCCAACTAATTGTCTCACTTAGAAAACCTCATACTCTATCTACTGGGTTTATTGCAATTTATTCCATTGGAGTTATTTTTTTAGTGATTGATTCTTTTAATGCAGGAATGAATACTCTCGGAAATATAAATGCTATTTCATTAATCGCTTCCCTATCAGCCTTGATAGTAAATGTTGTAAAAAAATAATATAAAAAAATAAAAAAAGTTGACGCATTGCGTCGACTTTTTTTTAAATTTTTATTTTTCTAGTTTTTTAATTTCTTCTTTTAACTCTGACATTCTTAATTCTCTTCCTACCATTAGTTCGTTTATTTTCTTTAGCTCATGAATTTTTTCTTCTAATAATGTTTTAACTCTGTTACTGGCATAAACATTGGACAATATACTTGAAACTGTTTCTAATAAGTAAACATCTGTTTCTTTCCATTTTCTTTTTTCCTCAGTGGTATCAAAACCAATAAAACCAAATCGTCTTTTAGAGGTTTCTATTGGGAAAACTAAAATCGATTTAATATTTTGTGGGCCTAAATATTCATATAAATCCACAGGTAGGTCATTTATATCTTCAGCGATTATTTTCTTTTTCTCTTTAAGAATTTTTTCCCAAGATGCGAGGTCACTATATGGTACATTTTGTAAATTTTTAATTTGTGGAGTAGTTCCCTCTTTTACCCATTCATATGTATTAGAAGATTCTTTGTTATTATATCTATCTTCAAAAATATAAACTCTGTTTACTTGAGTATATTCACCAAGTTGGTTAATAACATAATTAATAGTTTCAGAAAATTCCTCAGACTTTGTAAGTTTGATAGCTATTTCAGCCAACAATTGTTGCTGTTTTAAAAGATAATCTAATTCCTTTTTTAAATTTTCATTCTCCATATTTTTTTCATTATCTAAATAAATTATATTACAAGATAGACTAATTATAAACTGTGTATAACTTTTTTTTAAATAGTTATTAACTAAATTTAAGTGACATTCCAAATTTAATATGTTATAGTTACAGGAATCAAATCGTAGCTGTAGGAGAATCTAAGTCGAGTTTTACCATACACTATTTAAGTATTTGACGTTTATTAAATAGTTTCTCTTATAGAACTATGCAAAAAGGAACAATAGCACGTTTAACTGACCGTGGATTTGGATTCATAGCTCAAGAAAATGAAGAAAAAGATCTTTTCTTTCATTTGAATGAACTAAAGAATGTACAATTCGACGAACTTAAAGAAGGTGACGAAGTTACTTTCGAAGTTGCTGAAGGTCCAAAAGGACTTAGTGCAGTTAATGTAAACAAAGCTTAAGCTTTGTATAAAAAACACCCAGTCTCTGACTGGGTGTTTTTTATAATGATTTTTTATTCGTAAATTTACTCTTCCCTCCTTAATAAAGAATATTTGTATTTATGGTTTAAAAATGGTTGGATTTAGATTTAGATTATACATATATTCTAAACATCTCATTTATCCCCAATTTTATAAAAAACTAAAAAAATTTTTGTTATAATTATAAACAGAAAGATTATGATAAATCATGAAAATATTAAAAATTTAGATAACGGCTGCAAAAACGAAGTATATAAATTATTATACATGACTTCTCGTGATGCAATTATGATATTAGCTCCTCCTGACTGGAAATTTATTTCTGGCAATCCTGCTGCTATTAAATTATTTAGAACTACATCAGAAGAAGAATTTATCTCTCATGGTCCAGAGGATCTATCTCCGGAAATACAACCTAATAACAAACTCTCTACTACAGAATCAATTAAAATGATAGAAGAAACCTTAGAAAAGGGTTCGGCTTTTTTTGAATGGAACCATAAAAAAATAAATGGTAATATTTTTCCATCCACAGTGTTATTAACTAAATTAGAAATTAAGGGAAAAATATTTATTCAAGCAACCGTTAGAGATGTTTCTGTTCAAAAAGACTTAGAAAACAAAACGAAACAACAAATAATTGAACTTGAAAAAATAAATAATTTACTAGTTGACAGGGAGTTGAAAATGATTGAACTTAAAGAAGCTCTTGATAAATGCCAAGACAGTAAAAAATAATTAGTATTTTTATGATTTTACATTCATTAAAAAATAAAATTTTAATGACTACAATGTCAGTAATTATTATCATGGGTACTTTTGCTACTTTTACAGTTTTTTTGTATTCAAAAGATGTACTTTTTGAAAATGAAAAAAAATCCCTTATGACCATTGTTTCTGAACAAGCCCAACAAATTTCTATACTATTAAAAGAATCAATTTATTTATCTCAATTAATTGCAGAACAAGATTTTTTATTAGATTATTTAAACGACCCTAAAAAAACAGTTCAGGATATTGAAGTTGTAAAAAGGTTAGAATCCTATAATCTCGATGATAATTATTCGGCTATTTATTTAATGAATAAGGAAGGAAACACTCTTGTCTCTACAGACGAGACTTTTGTCTCTAATAATTACTCTTTTAGAGATTATTTTATTGAAGCACAGCGAGGAAACCATTATACTGATATTTCCATAGGTGCCACATCCAAAGAACTGGGTTATTATTTTTCAGCTCCTGTTATTAACAAAAATAAAGAAATAATAGGTGTTTTGGTCCTAAAAATGAAGCCAAATGTTATAAACGGCTTAATAATAAAGCCTTATCTAGAGTCTAATAAAGAAAGATTCGGCTTATTAGCAGTGATTGATGGTTATAGTATTATTTTTCATTCTAATGATCCAACAAAATTATTCAAATCTATAGCAGACCTTAGCCTTGAAACATTAAAGGAAATAAATGACAACAAAAGATTTTCTGATTTTGATATAGGCTCACTAAATTATAATATAAAATTGGAAGAAATCAGGAGTATAGAAGACTCCCGATCCATCGAAGCAACAAGTAAAGAATTAAATAATGATCTCTTATTAAACATTGTAAAAGTAGAAAATACTTCTTTTTATGTGGTGATGATTCATAATAAAAATGAACTAATCTCTAGTGCTTTAAAAATTTCTTATACTTTAGCATTTTTTGTTTTTTTGTCAGTTATTATTGCTATTATATCTATTAATATTTTAGTTACTCGATTTACTAAACCATTATCTGAACTGAATGAAGTAGTAAGAAAAGCTATTACAGAAGAAGATCTTGGTCAAAGAGCATTAATAACATCCAAAGACGAAATAGGAGTTTTAAGTGAAAATTTTAACGAATTAATTGAAAAATTACAAAAAACCTTAATTAATGTCGAGGAAAAAGTCCAAAAAAGAACTAAACAATTAGAGAAAACAAATAGAGCGATGAGTGGCCGAGAATTAAAAATGATAGAATTAAAAAAGGAAATTATAGATTTAAAAAACAAACTTAAAAGTAAATAATTTTAAATATTATGATAATAGAATGGACAGAAGAAAATAGTGTTGGGGTTAAAGAGCTTGATGAACATCATCAAAACCTAGTAAAAATAGCTAATAAACTTTACGATTTTACAAGAACAAATGTAAAAGATCGTAACAAATTAATAGAATTACTAAATGAATTAGTTAATTTTTCTAAGTATCATCACTCTATCGAAGAAAAATATTTTAAAAAATTTAACTATGAACATATTGAGCGTCATACAAAAGAACATGAAAAGTTTTTTGTGAATATGAATGCACTTATTAAAAAAATAGAAGATCCTAAAAGTGACTTCTCTCAAACAACTTTTGAAGTTTTAGATTATTTAGAGGATTGGTATCTTAACCATCTAAATGATGAGGATAAAAAATACACAAAGACATTTAACGAAAACGGGCTGTTTTAAAAAAGCAAAATGAAAATATCTTATAAATTAATTCTATATCTTTTTACTATATTGGTGATACCAACACTAATTTTTTCTTATCTTTTTTATAATAATCTTTCCAAGCAAACACTCGATTTTGCAATAAACAGCAGTGAAAAGGATATCTCTACATTGTCCAATGATATAATCAGGGAATTAGATAGTTTCAGAGAAGAAATATTATTTTTGAGTGAAACTATTTATTTACATGAATTAATTAATTCAAAAAACCAAGACGAGATTAATATTTATAAAAAAAAATTAGCTCTGGTTTTTTTGGAATTAGCTAAGCAAAAAAAAGAATATTATCAGATTAGATATATAGATGAAAATGGTGACGAAAAAATAAGAATCAACTCAAATGGAGAAGATCACATAATACCAGAAGAAAATCTCCAAAATAAAAAGAGTAGTCATTATTTTCAAGAAACAATAAAATTAAATATTGGGGAAGTTTTTATTTCTCCACTAGATCTTAATGTAGAAAATGGAATAATCGAAAACAGAGGAACCGATATCATAAAAGAATATATTCCTGTCATTAGGTTTGCTGTTCCTGTATTCAGTGAGAAAAACGAAAACAAAGGAATTATTGTCACCAATGTCTATGGAAGATATTTGACAGAAGAAATATCTAAAAATGAGAACTTAAACAATAAAACTTTCCTAATAAACAAAGAAGGTTATTATTTATATAATATTGATAAATCTAAGGAATGGGGTTTTATACTTGATAACCAAAAAAACCTAAAAATAGAAAACCCCCTAGTCTTTGCTGAAATATCAAGAGACAGAAAAGGAGTATTTTATGACAAGAATTCAAATAGTTATATAGTTTATGAATCTATACCGGTAGATAATAGTACTAACTGGATAGTAGCAAAAACAGAAAAAACCGAAGAAGTTCTCTTAGTTTTTAAAAACTTCTTTAAAAGACTTGTTCTTTTAATACTTTTCTTTGTCTTTATTTTTAGCATAGTAATTATCTACATAAGTGAATCTCTTTCTGGTCCGATAAAAAAACTTCAGCAAGGCATAGAGGTGATACAAAAAGGTAATCTTGATTATAAAGTAAACACCAACACCAAAGATGAAATTGGAGAACTATCAAGAGCCTTTGATGATATGGTAAATACAGTCAAAGAATCCCGAATTGATATAGATAGAAAAGTAAGTGAACAAACCCTTGAAATTGTACAAAAAAAACAAGAATTAGAAAATGTTCAAAGATCAATCCTTAATGTCCTAGAAGATGTTGAGAGTGAAAGGCAAAAAACAGTACTAGAAAAAGAAAAAATTAATACCATTCTCCAAAGTATTGGAGATGGAGTTTTTGTAGTTAATAAAAATAGAAAAATTATTATCTTTAATAAAGAGGCAGAAAATATAACAGGATTTTCCAAGGAAGAGGCTTTGAGTAAACCATATAAAGACATCCTTAATTTTATAAATGAAAAGGACAGGAAAACTAATTATGGTTTTATCGAAAAAGCTTTCTCTTCAGGAAAAATACAAACTATGAAAGGTGATACCCTTCTTATTAAAAAGGATAATAGTGAAATCCCGGTGGCAGATAGTTCTGCTCCTATCAAAGATAAAAATGATGAAATAATAGGATGTGTTGTAGTCTTTAGAGATGCAACAAAAGAAAGACAAATAGACCAGATGAAATCTGATTTCGTTTCTACAGCTTCCCATCAACTACGAACTCCTCTAACAGGGATACAATGGGTTTCTGAAAGATTATTAAAAAAGTCTTCTTCCCTTCCAGAAAAAGACAAACAATATGTGAATGACATTAACATGGCTTCTAAACGACTTTCGACTTTAGTTGATAGTTTATTAAATGTATCTAGAATAGAAGGCGGAAGAATTAATATTAAACCCGAAAATATAGAACTTATTGATTTCATTCAGGGTTATTTAAAAGAAACCACATCATTGATGGAGAAGAAGAATATTAAAATGGTATTTGATGAACACCCAGAAAAAATGGAGTTAACAACAGATAGGTCAGCCTTGAGAAATATAATTCAATCACTAGTTTCCAATGCTATAGAATACACCCCTGATAACGGTAAAATAAATATATCAGTAGAAGATTCCGAAAATGATTTCTTATTTAAAATAAAAGACACTGGAATAGGAATTCCTCTCAAAGACCAAAAAACTATTTTCAATAAATTCACTCGAGGATCGAATGCCTTACAAGTAAAAACAGATGGGACGGGTTTTGGATTATATATCACAAGAGAAACAGTTAAACTTCTGGAAGGAAAGATTCATTTTGATTCTATAGAAAATAAAGGGACTACCTTTTACGTGACATTACCCAAAAAAGCGAAACCCAAGGAGGGTGGCAAGAGTTTTGTGTAATAAAAACTTTCCACAGTTTATTTACTATCTTTTTTAAAAATTTGTTATAATAAATTCATTAATCAATAACTTTAACGTGGAAGAAAAATAGATAATTATTTAAATTTATCTACGTATTCAATTCTACACATAAAATATGAAGGATATAAAAATAGTATTGATAGAAGATGATGAAATTCTATCTAAAGTAATAAAGGAAGAACTAGATGAAGCAGGTTTCAAAACATATACCGCTTACGATGGAGAAGCTGGTTTAAAACTTGTTAAATCTCAAAAACCAAATTTAGTTTTGCTAGATTTAATGCTTCCTAAAATGCATGGGTTTGAGGTTCTAGAAAACCTAAAAAGATCACCAGAAACAGAGGATATTCCGGTAATAATTTTAACTATGCTAGGATCCGATGATGATATTAAAAAAGGACTTCAACTAGGAGCCAATGACTATATAGTAAAATCACAACATGCTGTTGGAGAAATTATAGATTCTGTAAAAGAATTTTTTGCTGGGGAAAGTAAACCTAAAGGAAAAACTATTTCTCAAGAATAAACAAAGTAAATTCTCAAACACACAGTAAGGCAATTATTAGAGTAGGGAGACAAACAAATGAAGTTATTTAAAAATATTATATTAATATTTATATTTGTAGTATCAGCTGTTTTTCCTATTGCCAAAATATCTGCAGCCACAGCAACTTATACTTTTTCTGGAGTAAATAACACTAACCATGGTGCGAGCGGAAATCCAATAGCTATTGAACATGATTCCGATCTCTTCCCTTGGTTAACTCTCACTGATCAAAATGATTCAGCCTACCCTAGTAATGCTGAGTATATTAATATTTCTGCTGACAACACAGCCGAATGGATAAGTGACGACCCTGGTCGAAATGATATAATAGCCACCACTTTTAGATTTTTTATTCAGCAAAGTCTAGCTAACATTTCTAATATCCAAATAAAATGGAATGGTAATACTAGTGGAGTATCACCTAGCAATCATTCTATTTGGTTAAGAAAAGACGGTTTTAATGAATTTGGAGGAACAAATACTTGGGTCCAGCTAGGATCATCACTTTCTATAAGCCCAAATGTTGATACTAATTTAATAAGAAACTTAACCACTGGATTTTCTACATACATAAATGGGAGCACAGGTCAATTTGAATTCGTAGTAGATACAAGCCTAAGTTCTGAAACCTTGAATACTAATTATATTGAAGTTGTGGTTACTTATACGATCCCTTCAGACACCACTCCCCCTTCAGCCATTTCTAATTTATCTCTATCAGGGGCAACTAACAATTCAATCAATCTAAGTTGGACCGCTCCAGGAGATGACGGAACAACAGGCACTGCTTCAGTTTACGATGTTCGTTATTCAACCTCAATTATTAATGATAGCAATTGGGCTTCAGCTACTCAAGCCACAGGAGAACCTACTCCCTCTGTTGCAGGAACCTCTGAATCAATGACAGTTTCTGGATTATCTCCATCTACTCTTTATTACTTTGCTATCAAAACCTCTGATGAAGTCCCAAACACTTCTGCTCTTTCTAATGTGCCGAGTCTTTCTACCACAGCTCTTGCAGACACAACTCCCCCTTCTGCTGTTTCTAATTTAGCTACATCAGGTGCCACAACTAGCTCTATTAATTTAACTTGGACCGCTCCGGGGGATGATGGGACTTCAGGAACAGCTACAAATTATGACATTAGATATTCTACAGCTACTATTACAGAAGGTAACTGGGCTTCAGCTACTCAAGCCACAGGAGAACCTACTCCCTCTGTTGCAGGAACCTCTGAATCAATGACAGTCTCAGGACTTTCTCCTTCAACTTTATATTATTTTGCAATGAAAACCTCAGATGAAGTACCGAATACATCTACTATTTCGAATGTCCCTAATCTTTCAACCACAGCTCTTGCCGATACTACTCCTCCGGCAGCTGTTACGAATTTATCTCTCTCTAGTCCATCTAATTCAGCTATTACAGTAAATTGGACAGCTCCGGGAGACGACGGAACTTCAGGTACTGCCACAACCTACGACTTGAGATATTCAACTTCTCTTATAACTGAAGGTAACTGGTCATCTGCAACCCAAGTCACAGGGGAACCTACTCCATCTATTGCAGGTTCATCAGAATCTAAAATTGTCACAGGACTTTCTCCGAGCACTCTTTATTATTTTGCTCTTAAAACATCCGATGAGGTACCCAATACTTCAGCACTTTCTAATGTACCAAGTCTTTCTACTACAGCTACCCCTGACACCACTCCCCCCTCAGCCATTTCTAATTTATCTCTATCAGGGGCAACTAACAATTCAATCAATCTAAGTTGGACCGCTCCGGGAGACGACGGAACAACAGGCACTGCTTCAGTTTACGATGTTCGTTATTCAACCTCAATTATTAATGATAGTAATTGGGCTTCAGCTACTCAAGCCACAGGAGAACCTACTCCCTCTGTTGCAGGAACCTCTGAATCAATGACAGTTTCTGGATTATCTCCATCTACTCTTTATTACTTTGCTATCAAAACCTCTGATGAGGTCCCAAACACTTCAGCACTTTCTAATGTGCCAAGCCTTTCAACCACAGCTCTTGCAGACACAACTCCCCCTTCTGCTGTTTCTAATTTAGCTACATCAGGTGCCACAACTAGCTCTATTAATTTAACTTGGACCGCTCCGGGGGATGATGGGACTTCAGGAACAGCTACAACTTATGATATCAGATATTCTACAGCTACTATTACAGATGGTAATTGGAGTTCTACCACTTTAGTTACAGGAGAACCTACCCCTTCTATTGCTGGTTCATCTGAATCAATGACTGTTACTGGTTTGAGTGCTGGGACTTTATATTACTTTGCTATCAAAACCTCTGACGAAGTCCCAAACACTTCTGCTCTTTCTAATGTACCGAGTTTATCTACATCATCTGCTGCAGATGTTACTCCACCAGCAGCGGTTTCTGATTTAACTGCTTCAAACCCAGGTTTAAATTCTATTGATTTAAGTTGGACCGCTCCGGGAGATGATGGCTCCATAGGCACTGCCACTATCTATGATATTCGCTATTCCACATCAAACATTACAGCCTTAAATTGGGATTTGGCCACTGAATTTATAGGGGAACCTACTCCATCAGTGGCGGGTAGTTCAGAATCAGTAAATATTCCTAATTTAAATTCAAATACTACTTATTATTTTGCAATAAAAACAAAAGATGAGGTTCCTAATACTTCTTCTCTTTCAAATATAACAAATGAAACTACTTTAGCCTCAAGTATATCTGTTCCCACAGGAATAGTTGGAGGAGTTGCCCCCACTAGTGTAATTTTTTCTGGAATAGCTTATCCAAATAGTAGAATTATAATTCAATCAAAAGATTCTATTAACCCAATTTATAAAAATATTCCTCTATCTACTCACACCATATCAAAGACAGGAGAATTTTATGTTAGCTATGCTGCACTTTTAACAGGACAATATTTCTTTGCCCTTCAAGCCCAAGATAGAAATAATCAGAAAACTGATATTTTATCATTCAGTGTTGACTTCCGAACAGATAAAAGATTATTAGTAGAAAATATATTTTTACCTCCTACACTTAGCTTTAATAAAAATTTATTAAAGCTAAGTGAAGGATTAACAATAAGTGGTTATTCTTCCCCACTTTCAAAAATTAGATTAGAAATAGATGATATAATTAAAAGGGAAACAACATCAGACGAATCAGGTTATTATATATTTGAATTTAAACCTGGAGACTTTTCAAAAGGAATCCATTATGTTAGAGCAAACCAAATAAGAAACGAAAAGGTATCAAATTACACTTCTCCTCGAAGTTTCAAAATATCATCTTTAGAAAACCCTAAAGCTGATTTTAATAAAGATGACGAAGTAAATGTAACTGACTGGAGTGTATTTTTATACCGATGGGGTAATTTAAAAAACGAATTAAGAAATGAAATTGATTTAGATTCCAATGGAATAATCAATATTAGTGATTTCAGTATATTTTTAAAAGTCATTACATTATAAATTAACTAGCATTTTATATGAAAAAAATATTTTTATCAGCTCTTTTAAGTTTAATCTTTCTGACTTCTGTTAATGTCACAGAGGCAGCAACTTTATATCTTCTTCCTGAATACAAAAACATTGATATTGGACAAGAATTCTACATAGATGTAAAAGTAAATTCACAAGATGAATTTATAAATGCTGTTCAATCAACAATTTCTTTTCCTTCAAATATGATTGAAATAATAGGAACAGATAAACAAAATTCTATATTTAATTTTTGGATAAATGAACCAGATGCTTCTGCTGATAAAAGTGAAATAACTTTTATAGGAGGTTCAGCTAAAGGAATTTCTGGAGACTCTCTACAAATATTGAGAATAAAATGTAAATCTGTAGGAACAGGAATAGCCGAAATCAATATATCAGAATCAGTAGTAACTGCCAATGACGGAAAAGGAACAAATATTTTATCTACAATAGAAAAAATTAAAATAAATGTTGGAACAGAAACTATTACTTCTGAGATTTCTGTAAAAGTATCCCCTGAAGAAGTAGTTGTTGTAGAAGCCCCAAAACAAGTCATAAGAGAGGCAGTAATTGCTAAAGATGCACCTAAAGAACCAAAAGTAACTGTTCCCTTGTACCCAGACCAGAGAGTTTGGTATAACCACCAAGGAGAAGTTATTGTTTTATGGGAAGTTCCTAATGACATCACTAAAGTAGCTGTTGAGGTAAACAGTAATCCAAACTCTGAACCAGTTAAAGCTGAAGATTCCTTGTTTACAGGAAAAAATATTGGAATCCTTGATGAAGGTATCCACTATGTTCATGTTCAATTCAAAAACAATAAAGGCTGGGGTGAAACAGCTCATTATAAAATATCTTTGGATATTTCGTCTCCCCTTCCATTTGAGACTAATATAAGCTCCTTTGCTTCTGATAATCCTATCCCTGAAATAAATTATTCTGGACAAGATAACCTATCAGGTTATTCCCATACTCTGATTTTTATAGATGGAGAGAAGATACTAGAAACCCAAGAAGTTTCTCTCGAACTTCCCCCTCAAAAACCTGGTTCTCACCTTTTGGTAGTTAGAGTTTTTGATAAAGCAGGAAATAGTATTGAAGACGATTTAAATTTTGAAATTATTCCTTTAAAAATTCCTCGAACAGAATTTATTACTGACAAAATATCACAGGGTGAAAATATTTTTGTATCAGGAACTTCTATTCCAAATACTCTTGTAGATATAAAAATATTAAAAGGAGAAAAAATTGAATTTTCAGGTGTAGCTAATGTCGATACAGTTGGGAAATGGGAAATAATAATTGATAAATTATTAGCTAAAGATTATTATCTTTTAACAGTTTCAGCCAGAAATGAAAAAGGAGCAATTTCTCCTAATTCAGAACCTAAAAACATTAGAATTACTGCTCCAGCTATTTTATCTATAGGATTAATTGATTTAGGGTGGTTTGATATTTTTATATTAATCATTTTAATTATTGTCATAGGAGGAGGGGGAGGATTTTGGTATTATCTGAGCCAAAAAGAACTTCAAGAAGCCTATAAAATAATAGCCAATAGAGATGTTAAAAAAATGAGCAAATTATTAAGTGAGGATATGATTAAGATAGAAAATGAAATAAAAGAAAATAAAGGAGTCACACCTACAAGCAAGACAACCTTAAAAAATTACATAAGCAAAATAAAAAGTAATATAAGCAAAATGGATAAATATTTAGGAGTAACAATTAGTAAATCTAAGTAACACAAAAAAAAAATGAAAAAATACACAATACAAGTAGTTGAAGATGAATTAGCATTGTCAAATACCATTAAGGACGAATTAACAGAGGAGGGTTTTAATGTTATTCAAACATTCAACGGAGAAGAAGGTTTCAAAAAAGCTAAAGAAGAAAAGCCTGATGTTATCCTATTAGATATAATAATGCCTAAAATAGATGGTATTACTATGTTAAAAATGTTAAAAGCCGATGTTAAGACAAAATATATCCCAGTAATTGTTTTAACGGTTCATGGTGACTTAGAAAAAATAGCTGATACTATTACTCTAGGAGCAGAGGCTTATTATATAAAAGACCAACAATCCCTTTCCGAAATAACCAAAAATATAAAAAATATTTTGAGGATTAAATAAAGAGGGTTTAAAATAAACTCAATGACAGAATTTACTTGCTTTTTATATTTTCAATATAAAAACCTTTAACCTCGATTTTGATCACTATTTTAAGTGCTTTTTAAAAAAGCCGTTAAAGTTTTACACATAAAAATCACTTGGATACTTAATGTTCAAGTGATTTTATTTTTTGCTTCAAAAAAAATATTCTCCACAGTTGTGTATCATTTTTATTTTTATATATGTTATAATTAAAACATATAAAATGAATTTTTTCAAAAAAAATAAAAAGAAAATATTAGCAGGAGTAATTATTGTTATTTTTATAACAATTGGCTTTTTATATTTTAATCGAGAGAAAAAAATCGAATATAATTTCACTATAGCAGAAAAACAAGATCTTATACAAGAAATCTCTGCCACAGGCAGAGTAAAGGCAGTTAATGAAGTAGATTTAGCTTTTGAAAAAAGTGGTCGTATAAGTGAAATTTTTGTTAAGGTAGGTGATCAAGTTAAAGAAGGTCAGATTTTAACCACTCTTGAATCTGAAGATATCTTAGCTGAATTAGCTCAAGCAGAATCTGGGGTAATCAGTGCCGAAGCCAGATTAAAACAATACGAAGCAGTTTTAGAAAAAGAAAAAAGTGAATTAGAAACATTAGAAATAGGAACTCGTGAAGAAGAAATAGCTATTTATCAATCCAAAGTAATTAACGCAGAGGCTATCTATAATGCGTCTATTCAGAATGTAATAGACACTCTAAATGACTCTTACACAAAGTCTGACAATGCCATTCGTAATCAAATAGATCCTTTATTTAGAGATTTAAATACAGACAACCCTCAAATAATTTTCTCAGTTAATGATGCTCAATTAGAAGTTGATATAGAAACTGGTAGATCTTTAATTGAACAACAATTAGAAACATGGGTTTCTTCATTAGGAATTATAAATAAAGAAAATCTGGAATCACAAATAAAATTGGCAGAAAATTCATTAAATGTATTAAAAGCTTTCCTAGAAAATATGGCACTTGCGATTAATAATCTAACAGTTAATTCAAGTTTTTCACAAACAACGATCGATGGTTATAAAAGTGATATTTATACATCGAGAACAAACATAGGTCTAGCTATAACAAATCTATCAACAGCTAAAGAAAAATTGAATACTGCTTATACTTCCCTATTAGTTGCTAAAAATGAATTAACCCTTAAACAAGCTTCCAACACACCTGAAAAAATTAATTCTCAAAAAGCTGTTATAAAACAAGCAGAAGCTAACATTGCTTCACAAGAAGCTGAGATTAATTTCAAAAAATCTATAGTACAAGCTTCATTAGCCAAGTTATCAAAAAACACTTTAAAATCTCCTATTGCTGGAATTATTATTAAACAAGATGCAAAAATAGGATCAATTGTATCTGGATCTGAAATTATTATTTCGGTCATATCAGAAAATAATTTTCAAATTGAATCCTACATCGTAGAAGCAGATATAGCTTATCTAAAAATAGGAGACCAGGCTAAATTAACCTTAGATGCCTATGGTGAGGATGTCTTTTTTAAAGCTGAGGTAATCAAGATTGACCCAGCAGCTCAATTGATAGAAGGTGTGGCCAACTACAAAACCACATTAAAATTTATAGAAAGAGATGAAAGAATAAAAGCTGGAATGACTGCTGATTTAGATATCATAACCATGGAAATAAAAAACGTTTTAGTTGTTCCCTACAGAGCAATTATATTTAGAAACGGATCTGGTAAATTTGTAAGAATACTAAGTGAAAATAACCAAATTATTGAGAAAAAAGTTGAAATAGGAGTAATTGGAAATGGTTCTTTAGTCGAAATAACAGAAGGCTTAAACGAAGGAGATAAGGCCATCACTTCTATAAAAAACAACTAAATTAAAAAATAAAAAATGTCTTTAATTGAAGTTAAAAACTTGAAAAGAACCTTTGGGGAAGAGGTTAAAACCTATGCTTTAAAAAATGCAACCTTTAATATAGATGAGGGAGAATTTGTAGCTATCATGGGTCCCTCTGGTTCTGGTAAATCTACCTTGATGCATATTCTAGGGCTTCTCGATAGAGCTTCTGGCGGTGATTTTAAATTCAATAATAAAAAAGTTTCTAATTTAGATGATAATGAATTAGCAACATTAAGAAACGAACAAATTGGTTTTGTTTTTCAATCTTTTAACTTACTCCAAAGAACCACTGTTCTAGACAATGTAACTCTTCCATTAACTTACTCAAAAAATAATTTTCATGCTAAACAAAGAGCTGAAGAAGTTTTAAAAAAAGTAGGATTAGGTCACAGACTTCATCATTATACCAATCAAATCTCAGGAGGAGAGAAACAAAGAGTGGCAATTGCTAGAGCTTTGGTAAATAATGCTTCTGTTATTTTAGCTGATGAGCCCACTGGTAATCTGGATTCAAAATCAGGAGCACAAATTATGGAAATTTTACAAAAATTAAATGATGACGGCAATACTATTATTTTAGTTACCCATGAGACATATACTGCAGAGTGTGCAAAAAGAATAATAAAAATGAAGGATGGAGAAATAATTAGTGACAAAAAATTAAGTAACCAAAGAAGAGCACACAACAATGATACAATTAAATAGATTATTATGATTAAAGCTTTCATGGAATCATTTAAAATAGCTGTCACTTCCCTGTTGAGTAACAAAATTCAAAGTCTTTTAACTATGCTGGGAATTATTATTGGAGTAGCGTCTGTTATTTTGATAATATCCATAGGAGCAGGTGCTCAATCGTTAATTTTATCCGAAATAAAAAGTCTCGGAACAAATTTAATTGCTATCCTCCCAGGACATTCAGAAGAAGGTTCTTTCTCCCCCACTAACAGCTTTGGGGTAACAACACTAAAATACGAAGATGCTTTAGCTCTAACCGATAATCGGGACATCCCTAACATCGAAGCGGTAACAGCCTATAGTAAAGGCTTTGGGGTTGTAGAATGGAAATCAGAAACATATAACACAACCTTAACAGGAACCACTGCTAGTCATCTAGATGTGATGGGGGGTGATTTAGAAGAAGGTCATTTTTTTAATTCAGAGGAAGAAAAAAGGTTTATCCGAATTGCTGTTTTAGGTTCTGCTGTAAGGAAAGAGCTTTTTGGATATTCTGATGCCATTGGACAAAAAATTAAAATAAATGATTATGTTTTTGAGGTAATAGGAGTAATGAAAGAAAGAGGAAATGTTATTCTCGAAGATTATGATGACCAAATATTTATTCCTCTAAGAACTGCTCAGAGAATATTAGGGGTTAATTATGTTGGACTTATTAGGGTTAAGGTAACATCTGAAGAAGACATTTATCAAGTTGAAGAAAATATTAAAACAATCTTGAGAGAACAACATGATATTAAAAACAGAAAAGGAGAAAATGATGATTTTATGGTCCAAAATATCGCCAAGGCCTTAGATATGATAACAGAAATTACCAATTCTCTTAGATACTTTTTGGCTATAATGGCAGGATTGTCTTTGGTGGTAGGAGGAATAGGAATTATGAACATTATGCTTATTTCAGTCACAGAAAGAACTAGAGAAATAGGACTAAGAAAAGCGGTTGGAGCTAAAAGCCTTCATGTACTTGGACAATTCTTAATGGAAGCTATCTTTGTTACTGTTATCGGTGGGGTTACAGGAATAATTTTAGGAATTATTCTCTCAATTTTAATTGCTACAGGTGCTCATCTTTTAGGTTATGACTGGGATTTCATTATCTCCTTAAATTCAATCTTTTTAGCTCTAGGAGTCTCTGCTGGAGTAGGATTATTTTTTGGTTTTTATCCAGCAGTTAAAGCTAGTAAATTAGACCCTATAACAGCCCTTCGTTATGAATAGTAAAAAAAACTATTTTCTTAAAAATAATACGGAATCAATATTTATGAACCAATATTTAACAACAATAAAATCATCATTAAAACTGGCATTAATTTCTTTTTCGGCACACAAACTAAGAACATTTTTAGCTATTCTTGGAGTAACTATTGGGATATCTAGTATCATTATTGTTTTTTCTGCTGGAGAAGGAATTAAAGGAATTGTTTTAAACCAAGTTGAATCATTTGGTTCTGATACTATCCAAATTGAAATTAAAGTTCCTTCCAGTAAAAAAGGGGTTGCTAGTGAACAACAATCAGCAGCAGCCCTTTTCCAGGGAGCCCAAGTAACCACTTTGAAACTAGAGGATATGGAAGATGCAAAAAAAGTCCCTAATATTATTGATGGTTATTCTGTTTTTATGAGCCAAGAGACGGTCTCTTATGGAAATGAAGTTCATAGTACAAATATCTGGGCAACTGATAGTTCTTTTATTGACATAGATTCAACTCAATTGGAATATGGTAGATTTTTTACTAATGCAGAAAATAATTCATTGTCTACTGTAGCTATTTTAGGTTCAAATATAAAAGAAAAGTTATTTGGAGAGAATGATCCTCTTGGAAAAACTATCAAAATTCACAATATTAGATTCAAGGTAATTGGAATAATGGAAGAAAGAGGTTCTTTGATGGGTTTTAATTTTGATGATTTTATTTATACTCCGATTAAAACAATGCATAAAAAAGTCTTAGGAATAAGCTTTTTACACAACATTATTTTACAAGTAGAGGATACTAATGTCATAGATGATACTATTGAAGAAGTGAGAATAGTTTTGAGAGAAAATCATGATATAACAGCCCCAGAAGAAAATATTGAAGGTTGGATGGACACAGGTAAGGACGACTTTAGAGTTATGGCTATGACAGAAATTTTAGAAATATTTAATACCATGTCAGCTGTTTTAACTTTACTTTTACTTGTTATAGTAGCTATTTCTTTAGTAGTAGGAGGAATCAGTGTAATGAATGTAATGTTTGTTATAGTCAATGAAAGAACCTCTGAAATTGGACTAAGGAAGGCTATGGGAGCTAAATACAAAGATATAATACTTCAATTTTTAGTAGAGTCTATTTTGATTACTTTTGCGGGTGGAATTGTTGGTTCGATCTTAGGATCTTTTATTTCTTACATTATTTCCGTTGTAGCCAATTCATACGGAATAGATTGGAACTTTATTTTACCCATTAGAGCTTTTTTAGTAGCTGGTTTATTCTCTTTAGTTTTTGGGATTTTGTTTGGAACCACCCCAGCCCGTAAAGCGGCCAAAATGAACCCTGTCGAAGCCTTAATGCACGAGGACTGACCTTATAAAGTCTTATAATTTAAACTAGAATTTATTTATATTTTAAATTAAAAACATACATATGAACGTACTTACATCAGTATGTATGTTTTTTCATTATAAAATTATAATAATTTTGTATTCTTTACTTTTATTAAATAAATATGTTAATCTTAAAGTTAGTAGTATTTTTTTATAAAGTTCCAATTAACAAAAAAAAAGGGAGAAATAAAATGGTTAAAACAAGAAGAGAGCTCATAGAAGATTGCTTGAATGGGAATTTTTTTGAATTAAACTTAATGGCAGTTCCTGTCCGTCATGGCTTTATGATTATAGATCCAAATAATCCCGATCTAGACAAACAAATAGGGATAATTAAAAGTGTTGATTCAAAAATTTCTAGTTCTGTTTACACTGGATATATCATAACTGTTACTGGAACAGGGACAACAGTATACCCTCCCAACACCCCCTGGGGTCAATCTCAGATTGAAATTGCAATTTCAAAATATAAAAACTATTTAAAAAATAAGGGTGGTTTTCATTCTGACATAGTTAATCTGGATGGTTTTAAAGTTTTGTTTGTCTACTAACAACAAACAAAAAAGGTGGCAAGCTTTAGCTTGCCACCTCTTCTTATTTTTATACTTTACTTCTACTACCTATTCATCATCACCTATCAAAGCTTTTGCTTTTTGAACTTCTTTTTGAATCATATTATTAAAAGGTTGTGTTGGAGAAGTTTCTCCATTTTCGATTCCTTCCATTCTTCTCTCTTGATTAGCTCCCATATTAGGGATACAGGAATCTTCCCATTCTTCTTCAAAAGGTCTCAGGCATTTTTCCTTTGAAACACACCAAGTATACCCAGCTGATCCGATACATCCATGGATGTCCTTATCCCCACCTACTATCATTTCTTCTCTTCTTTCTTGAGCTTGTTCTTGTAATTCAACTCTATTTTCTTCTCTTTCTTCAATTCTAATTTGAACTTGTTGTTCATTAGCTTCCATTCTTTCTAACTGTCCAGCCGCTTGATCGTCTCCTTCATCAGCTCTTTGTTTCAAGAGCGCTTTTACCTCTTCTCTTCTTTGTTCTTGTATTTCTCTTTGTGCTTTAATCACTTCTTGTCTTTGAATATTGTATTCTCGTCTTTGTTGATGCAACAATTCTAGCTCATTTCTAGCGGCTTCATCTCCCGCTTGAATTCTACTTAATAAATCTTTTTTTACTTCAACAAACTGATTAATTGTACTCTTATGAGTTTCTATCCTAGCTTTAGTCTCTTCTAGTCTTTGAACCACTGTTTCTTGAATTTCACTTTTTTTAGCTTCTGCTTTTTCCATAAAAGCATTAGCTCTTTCAACCATAGCTTGAGCTTTTTCTGTTACTTCTACTGAATCTGAATTTTCGATTATTCTTTCAGCTAATTCCATTCTTTCTTCAGCAAATTGAAGTCTTTTTTCTACCTTTTTTTCTACATTAAAAGTAAAAGCAAGAGAAACATTTTCTCTTACCCCTCTCCACCATAATCCAAAAGCTGATGGAACTGTATCTGCAGTTTCAACCTCTTCATCTATTATTTCTTCTGAAACTAATTCAGGAGATGCAGTTGCATCTACATATAATGTAGGGACTACAATTTCATCTTCAGCTTGAACTGTAACAGCCCCTAAAAAAGCCAAAGAAAAAATCATTGTATATAATATATATTTTTTCATTTTATTTTAAATTAATTAATAATATAAATTTACTACAAAAGTAATTATATAACTGTATAATACCTTGTTTTACTATAACGTTGCAAGGTAAATTGTTAATAAATAAAAGACCGATGAGATAAAACTCATCGGTCTTTTATTTATTAATTACATATCTTCGTCGTCATCAAATGAATCCATTTCTAGATCATCGTCTTCTAGGTCATCATCATCTTCCTCATCATCATCATCTTCATCAAAATCATCTTCTTCAAGATCATCTTCAAGAGGCATATCATCTTCCAAATCGTCGTCAAGCTCATCTACTAATAGATCTTCTGTTGCTACATCCTCGATAACATCATCGTCACTAGGAGTAACATCTACATTTAATTCATCATCCATATAAAATTTTTTATTTAATACTAATAATTAAAACTTGTTAATTATACATATTATAATAATTAACACAAATTATTATAACTTATTTTTTCAGATTTCAAGAAAAAAAATGGGGATAAAAAAACACCTCCCTGACAAAAATCAGGAAGGTGTGATATTTTTAATTTTTATTATTTACCCAAGGAAACCATTGCTCCCCCAGTAAAAAGAAAAATCAACCCAAAAAAAATTGTCCAACTAAAAGGTAGTTGAGGGAAAATTGTTGGTGCAATTTTTCCAGCTAAACAAGACATTATATAGGCAACCGAACTGGCTCCCCCCACAATGGCAAAAGGAACAGCTGGATTTGAAACCGCCTTTTCTCCAA
Source organism: Patescibacteria group bacterium (assembly GCA_018817595.1). Taxonomy (GTDB): domain Bacteria; phylum Patescibacteriota; class Minisyncoccia; order Phycocordibacterales; family UBA12079; genus JAHITU01. The sequence continues at coordinate 4,709 of JAHITU010000012.1, read as the reverse complement.
CAGTACTCATTGCTTGAAATAACAAAATATTTGCAGGCCCCCCAACCAAAATAGCCACAACAAATAAAGTCAAACAGGCTTTCCAAGGAAAAAGATATTCTGTTATCGAAACAGAAGATCCCCAAGAAGCCAACAAGAATGAAACGAAACACCCTCCAAACCAAAATAAAAGATAAGATTCTGACTTCAAACCTTTTTCTTGAAGAGATGGCATAATAAACAACAAAACAATAACTCCAATCATTGCAATAAAAGTCTTAAGTTGCCAAGACCATTCAGAAGCAAAAAGTAACATTTTTATTCCCCTTTATATTTTAATTTAAGTTAAACTACTAAACAAAGTATACAATAAAAACAAAAAAAATCAACTAATCTAAAAAATTTGATACTTGAAGTACCAAATTTTTTATTTTATATATCTTCCAAGAAATTCTTCTTTAAATTCATAAAAATTATCGTCTAAAATAGACTGTCTAATTTTCTTTACCAGATTAACAATAAAATACAGATTATGAATAGAAGCTAAAGTTCCTGCCAACATTTCTCGAGAACGGAATAAATGAGACATATAGGCTTTGGTGTAATTCTGACAAACATAACAGTCACAATCTTCATCTATTTTAGAAAAATCGTCTTTGTATTTTGCATTCAATATATTTATTTTTCCGTCTCGTGTGTGAAGAGTTCCATTTCTAGCAATTCTAGTTGGAGCCACACAATCAAATAAATCAACTCCGTTTTCAATTCCTCCAAATAAATCCTCTGGTTCCCCTATCCCTAATAAATGTCGAGGTTTGTCTTCTGGTAAAACTGCATTTACCCAACCCACAGCCGTATCCATATCCTCTTTATCAAAAGAGCCTCCAATTCCAAAACCGTCAAAATCCATTTGTGAAATTACCTGAGCTGATTCCTTTCTTAAGTCTTCAAAACGACCTCCTTGAACTATCCCAAACAAAGCCTGCTGTTTTCCTGTAGCCTCTGAAATCCCCAATTTTTTATGATGATTTAAAGACCTTTCTGCCCAACGATGGGTCCTTTCCATAGCTTCTTTCTGGTACTTAAAATTAGCCTGTGGCGAGGTGCATTCATCAAAAGCGAATATCATATCAGCTCCTATATTGTGCTGTATTTCGATTGATTTTTCAGGGGTAAAACGATGTTTAGAACCATCCAAAAAAGAACGAAAATTAACCCCTTCTTCGTCTATTTTAACCAAAGAACCCGCCTTGGGAATACCACAGATATTTTCCTCTTTTTCTGTCGGAGTTTTAGCGATTTTAGTCACAGAAGTCCCCCATGCATCCCCCAAAGAAAAAACCTGAAATCCTCCTGAGTCTGTCATAGTGGGTTTATCCCAATTCATAAATTTAGCTAAACCTCCAGCTTTCTTCATTAGCTCATCTCCGGGTTGTAAATATAAATGATAAGTATTAGCTAGCACTACTTGGGCTCCCAAAGAATTAATTTGCTCTGGGGTCATGGCTTTAACAGTAGCCTTAGTTCCTACACTTACAAAAGCAGGAGTTTCTATTTTCCCTGATGGAGTTTCGATGATCCCTACTCTCCCCAGTTTGTCTTTTAATTTTTTAGTTATTTTGAAATTGAACATAATACAATAATTAAGAGGTCCGACCTCGGCATCAACAATATAACACAAAATACTAAAGGTTACATTTATTTTAACCAAGAGGTCGGACCTCAAAATCTATTTTTATTAAAGACTAAAATCCTTCAATGAATATAGTTCTTCATCACTTTCTTCCTCTTCTTTTGTAGAGGCAAAAGTCTCGTCATTTTCATTCACAATATTTTCTCTTTCTTTTTGAATAAAATCGGGGTGACTTTTTTCGAAATTGTTTAAAGACTCATTTGGGTCTCTTTTAGCCATAACTTCATTTTTTAGGATATCAATTATTCTTTGAATATCATCGTTGGTAAAGAAATCAATCAATACTACTCCCCCCATCTTTTTTCTTTCAATCTGAACACGAGTCCCTAAAGTTTCAGCTAATTTTTCTTCAAATTCAATTAATTCAGGGTCAATAGCAAACTTAGCTTTTCTCACTTTTTCAAAAGCAATTCTTCGAGCAATTTTTTCTGCGTCTCTAGTGGATAATTTCTTATAAATAATTTCCTTAAATAAGGTTAATTGCTGGTCGGGTTTTTCTTTCAACATCAATAATGGTCTAGTGTGTCCTTCTAGTATCTGACCAGTCGCTACAGCTTCCATAATTTCATCTGGTAAAAGCAAAAGTCTTAAGGAATTAGAAACATACTCACGACTTTTACCTACTTTTTTTCCTACTTCTATATGTTTTAAATTAAACTCTTTTATCAATTTATCAAATGCCTTGGCTCGGTCGATTGGATTTAAATCTTCTCTTTGCAAGTTTTCAATAATAGCTAACTCTAGTTTCATTCCATCATCTTCATCATCATCACGAATAATAACAGGCACTTGAGTTAACCCAGCCAATTTAGAAGCTCTTAGTCTTCTTTCTCCAGCAATTAATTCATAAACTGTGCTTAAACCACCGTCTTCTTTTTGTTCTTCTTTTCGAGTAACCACTAATGGTTGCAATACCCCATATTGTCTAATTGATTCTGAAAGAGAATTTAATTTTAAATTATCAAATTCCCGCCTAGGTTGAAAAGGGTTAGGATTTATTTTTTCTACTTCTATCCAATATATTGAGTTGTTTTGATGGTATGACATATATGTTAGTCTAAAGTTAAAAGTTCATAAAGTCGAAAGTCTTGGAAAAATTTGCAAAGTAAATTTTTCAATTGTTTCTAATTCTTTTTATATATTCTATATAATAACATAAAAATTAATTTTATTGAAAAAATTAATAATTCATATATAATACAGCTATGCCTGAGTGGCGGAATTGGTTTACGCGCACGACTCAAAATCGTGTGGAGAAATCCATGTGGGTTCGAGTCCCACCTCAGGTACGTGAAATAAAGAATCCTTAAACGATTAGTTTAGGGTTTTTTTATTTCAGTGCTGATATGGGACTCGAAACGAACGAGTGTATTTTTTCGGAACGAAGTGGAGAAAAAAACGAGTGAGCGGGGTCGCGAGTTCTTAATAAAATTTGAGCGATAGCGAAGGATTTTATTTAGAACTGGAGACCGAGTCCCACCTCATGTACTAAACAACAAAAACCTAAGCATCTGCTTTAGGTTTTTGTTATAATTAAATTAATTATGTCTTATTTCAGAGAACAACCACTTAACCCAAACAAAAAACTGCAAGCCTATATTATTGGAGTAGCTTTAGGTGATGGAAACCTTTCAAATTCAAATAATAGAGCTGTTAGACTTAGAATTTCCTGCGATAAAAAATATCCATTACTTATAAAACACATAATTTATAAAATTTCAATATTACTTCCCAATAACAACATATCTAAGATTAACAGAAAAAATTGTATCGATATCAGCTGCTATTCAAACCATTGGTCAAAATTATTATGGAATTGGGATAAGGGGCCAAAAGATGTACAAAATGTTTTTGTCCCTAATTGGATAAAAAATGATTTAGAATTAAGTAAAGAATGCCTTCGCGGATTATTTCAAACTGATGGATCTATTTATACAGACCGTAATTATATAATGGTAAATTTTGTGAACACTACACCTAATTTAAGTAATGACGTTTTAGAAATGATTAGGAATTTAGGGTTCAAACCTAATATACAAAAATTAAAACAAGATAACAAAAAAATAAAGCATACAATAAGAATTACAAAAGATTCAGAAAAATTTATAAAAGAAATTAAGTTTTGGAAAAAATAGTTTTTCCCCTTAAAAACCCCTCAATTTCCAAACATTCAAAATCAAACTGAATTTATTTCCAATTTTATTTAAGTATTATTTTAAGCCATATTTTAGAATTCAAAAAAAGTTTTTTTTTATTGTAAAAATACTTGACAAATATTTTAGATATGCTATTCTATTGACCAGAAGTTCGTTGCTCCCGGCTGAAGTTTCGGGACGACGGCAATGTAGACAATTGTATATATCATTTTTAAAAACGTTTCATCAAATTTTCCAAGGAGGAAAACATGAACAAAAAAATGCTCTCGGCCAAATTTGGCCCCCCGGCTCAGAATCCCAGCCTTTATTTTAAAGATACCCATCAGACTGCCACCGGCTGCGCCCATGCAAAGGTGCCCCTGGCCCCGGACCCCATGACCGGCACCGACGATTTTTTTAAAGGAAATGTGAATATCGGTTCCGCCATTGCCAGGTAACTGACCTGTGCCGGCCGGCGCTGCCCCCTGATCCGCTCGAACGGATCCGGAGCGGGATTTGGAGGGTGCCTTGCGCCACTGAGAAAAAAAAGTTCCTGTGGATCCCTGGAATGCCAGGATTCGAAGCCGGAACTGGTGATTGAGAACAGGAGTTCTCAACACCGGCGGCCAAATGCCTTTGGCCGCGAAAATGATATATTTTTAACCCTGGCGGGAATACCTAAGCTCGATTGCCCGGATGCCCGCCCACAACTATAGCCCAAGGAACACGTTGTTCCTTGGGCTATCACTATTTTTATTAAATTTTGATGTAATATCACTTTTGGGGGTTTGGGCGATTCAAATAATCATCAACTAATTTCTCTCTCAACTCACTCCTTAAACCATTATGGTTTTTTAATAATTTCTTCATATGTGAAAAAACACCACCATCTAGTGAATTGG
>JAHITU010000011.1 GCA_018817595.1 Patescibacteria group bacterium | reverse complement strand
TACCGATTTTAATAACTTTTGTTTTGTTGCAATATATACATATTTTGGCTTTTTTTATATTCCATTTTAGTTTTTATTAGTTATATCCTTATTTTGCAACAAAAATGCCAGATTTGAAACCCCCTAAAGTGATATTACATCAAACTTTTCCAATTTTACTCCCTTTTGAAACAGTAACTTTAACCTTATATTTAAAATACATTCAAAACTCCTTCGAAAAAATTAATGTTTACCTTCCTTTCCTTATCTAAAATCAATATAGCACACAAATACAAATCAAACCATAAAAATATGTTTATATCATTATTTAGGAATTCCAGTAAAAAAGGCCGAAGACCAAATAATCCAAGCAAGGCGAGAATACTTACTAAACAAAACCTCGGTTTCCCCTTTTTGTTTTATAGCTAAAACAGCCCAAACAAAATGTACTATCATTATAGCCAAAGCTAAATATCCACACACTGAGTGAATATTCAAATCAGTTTCATTGTGAATCAACGCCATTGCTCCAGTTCCCAATAAATCACAAACTAAAGCACTGGCAAAAACCATAACCATCCACAACTCAATTTTTTTCTTATTTTTCTCAGAAAAAATTGAAATTGTGTATAGAACATATGCCATAACAACTAATCCGATAGCCAAATGAATCATTCTAATCTCCTTATTATAATTATATATTAAAATATTTACTTACTATCTTAACAATACAGAAAAAAACATAAAAGTAAACAAAAAACTACTTAATTTCTTTAAGTAGTTTTTTGATTTTTTTAGACCACATCCACTTTTATTTTCAAGTAATCCATTAGATTCAAAACGAATTGGGTCACCTCTACCAAAACCAAAATTGAAGTGGCTACCACTAATTTTGTATTTAGACTATTTAAATATTGGTTGTTTTCAACTACATATTGATTAAAGTCACTTTGCTTATTCAAATCCTGCATTTCTTGTCTTATTTCCAACAAGCCCATTCCATAAGTTAAATAAAATTTCTTCTCATCTTTATTCAAATCATCTCTATCAGGGATAGAACTACAAAATTCTAAAATATCTTTTCTTTTTGTGTTTAAGTCTAAATCTTTAAGATCTTTTGCTTTATTTTTCATCATAAATATAAATTAAGTTTTAATTAACTTAATTATACTATAATTAATCAATCATTAAAGAAACAGATGTATATAAGTTAAAGTAAGGGCGACCGCGTAGCGGTCGCCCTTACTTTTGACTTTACAAACTTTCAACTCTCAATTAGGCTCTGCTTAATCATTTTTCATCATCTTTAAAAATACATCCTGAGAAATATTTACCTTTCCGGCTGCTAACATTTTCTTCTTTCCTTTTTTCTGTTTTTCCCTCAACTTCATTTTACGAGTAATGTCCCCACCGTACAAATGACCAGTCACATCTTTTTTCAAAGCAGATAATTTTTTAGAAGCGATAATTCTTCCAGCTGCCTTAGCTTGTATTTTAGCTACGAACATTTGTCTAGGTAAAATATTATATAATTTTTCTACCGTTTTATCGGCTTCTTCTTGAATTCTTCTTCTTGAAACGATTCTTGAAAAAGCAGGAACCGGTTCTTCAGCCACCAAAATATCCATTCTTACTACATCAGCTAAACGATAATCCAACATTTCATAAGATAGAGAGGCATAACCAGAAGAAGCTGATTTCAAATCATCGAAGAAATTTCTCATTAATTCTCGTAAAGGCATTTCTGCATAGACAGAAACTCTACCGTCTCCAAAATCTTCAGAGCCTCCCATTTCCGCTTCATGCTCATAAAATAATTGCATAATATTTCCTAAATAACTTGAGGGCATCATTATGTTTAACGAAATCCACGGTTCCATTACTTTTTCCTCTTCTCCATGTTCAGGAAAAAAGACAGGAGAATAAATCATCTTTTTTTCACCGTTTTTAAAATAAACTTCATAGGAGATACTAGGGTGAGTCACAATTAATTCAATTTTAAATTCTCTTCTTAATCTTTCTGTAATTATTTCTAAATGAAGCATTCCCAAAAAACCACAACGAAAACCACGACCCAATGCTCCAGAAGTTTCTTCATCATGAGTAAAGGAAGCATCAGACAAACGCAATTTATCCAAAGCTAGGCGCAAGGTATTAAAATCATCTGAATCTTCAGGATAAATAGAAGCCCAAACTACAGACTTCGGTTTTTCATAACCACCTAAAACAGGTAAATTATTTTTTGTTAAAGTAATAGTATCCCCCACAGAAGCCACTCCGGGTTTTTTAATTCCAGTTACAATATATCCAATCTCCCCTGCTCTTAAAGATTCCCTGGGTTGTTCATCTGGAGCGAAAATACCTACTTCTAGAGAGTTAAATTTTTCTTTAGCTCCTCTAAAAATTAAAGATGTATTTTTAGAAATTTCTCCATCAAGCACTCGAATATAAACAATAATTCCTCTATGAGTAGAGTATTTAAAGTCAAAAACTAATGCTCTAAAATCATCTTTATTTTCATATTCAACAGTTGGTTCAGAAACCTTTTCAATAATTCCATCTAAAAGTTCAGCCACCCCCTCCCCTGTTTTACCAGAAGTTTCATAGATTTCATCAATGTCACAATCCAATAATTTAGCTACTTCTTCTTTAACTTCTTTGACTAAGGCCAAAGGAGAATCCACCTTAGATAAAACTGGGATAATTGGAATTCCTAATTCTTTTGCCATGTTTAAAGTTGTCAGAGTCTGAGCTTGCACTCCTTGAGTAGCGTCCACTAATAGAATAGAACCTTCCACAGCTCTTAAGGCTCTTGAAACTTCATAGGAAAAATCAATATGCCCAGGAGTATCAATAAGATTCAAAATATAACCTTTATATTCCATTCTCACAGGTTGCATCTTAATAGTAATACCACGTTCTCTTTCAAGTTCCATAGTATCTAAAAGTTGAGCTTTCATTTTTCTCTTTTCAATAGTGTTCGTAATCTCAAGCATTCTATCAGCCAAAGTAGATTTACCGTGGTCGATATGAGCGATTATTGAAAAGTTTCTGATTTTTTCCATTTTCATCCCGTTTGAGATACTTTATTAAAAGTATCTCAAACGGGACAAGCCCCTAATTACTTTTAATAAATATCTTAAATTAGTTATTAATATTTTACTTCCCGTTTTCCTTATATTAGAATTTTTTTGTAATTTTCTCCAAATCTCTACAGGATTCATAGAGCATAGTTTAGCATATTATCCCTATTTTATTAATAGAAAAAATTAATTACAAATTTACCACTCTTATTAGTCCGTAACAAGTTCAAATACAATTCAAAGAATATTAAAATAGATAAAAAAATTTAAAAGCTATGATTTTTAAATCATAGCTTTTAAATTTTTTTATTTATAATCTTGTTCTTATATTTCTTGATATTTAGGGATAAGTAGAATCTCAAAAGTATCTGTTCCTACAGGAGCTCCATCACCCACCCCATTCTGACAAGTAAGAGTAAAATCAGTTCGGTGATTAATAGAAGGTGGTGTTACAGAACCACAAACTAAACCT
>JAHITU010000010.1 GCA_018817595.1 Patescibacteria group bacterium | reverse complement strand
TACCGATTTTAATAACTTTTGTTTTGTTGCAATATATACATATTTTGGCTTTTTTTATATTCCATTTTAGTTTTTATTAGTTATATCCTTATTTTGCAACAAAAATGCCAGATTTGAAACCCCCTAAAGTGATATTACATCCTTTTTTATCTTTATTAACAGTGTGTCTTTTCGTATCCATAGTTAAAACACCTAACTGAAGGATATCATTTTCTATTTCTTTAGGACGACGGAGAATAGCGTTAATTCTGGCTAAAAGTTCACTTAAAGCAAATGGTTTAGTCAAATAATCATCAGCTCCAAGATTAAGTAAATCAACTTTATTTTGGAGTTCCGATTCTACTGAGAGTATTATTATCGGTGTGTTTTTTCCTGCAGATCTAATTTCTTCGCAAACCTGATAGCCATTTTTGTGAGGGAGCATTATATCAAGTATAATTAAATCATAATTATTTGTTCTCGCTAAAAAAGATCCTTCTTCTCCATCTTCACTAGTATCAACAACAAAACACTCCTCTTCTAGATTAGTTTGTAAAGAGTTTAAAATTTCTTTATTATCTTCTATTATTAGTAATTTCATCTACCTAAATTGTATCACTAAAAATGGAATGCAACAAAATTAATTGTTCGTAAAACTTTTATGGGTTATTATTATCTTATGGAAGAGAAAAAAATTATTTTAGTGGATGATAAAGACAATGAAATAGGAAAAGGAGAAAAAATGAAGGTTCATAAAGAAGGTAAATTACATCGTGCCTTTTCTATTTTTATTTTTAATTCTAAAAAGGAATTATTAATTCAAAAAAGAGCAATAAATAAATATCACAACGGAGGTTTATGGTCAAATAGTTGTTGTAGTCATCCAAATTATGGTGAATCCTTGGGTAAGGCAACCCACAGAAGATTAAAAGAGGAAATGGGTTTTGATTGTAATTTGGTTAAAATGAGTTCTTTTATTTATAGAAAAAAATTTGAAAACGGATTAATTGAGCATGAATATGACCATATTTTTGTGGGAGAATATGAAAAAGAACCCGTTCCTAATTTAGAGGAAGTAGAGGATTGGAGGTGGATTAATTTAGAAGATTTAAAGAATGATATTTTAATTAATTCTGATAATTATACTTTCTGGTTTAAGAAGATTTTAGATAAAAACATTTTTTAGGATTAAAATAATCCACTTCTATTTTTAAATTTTTATTGATATTATATATAGAATGATAAGTGCTTATAAAATAAAAGATAATGATTTAGTTTTAAGTTCTCTCGATAGAGAGTATATTCTTAAAGTTAAAGATTTACCCGAAGAGGACAAACCTCGTGAAAAGTTAATTAAATTTGGGCCATCGATTCTATCAACTTCTGAATTAATTGCTGTTCTTTTAAATGTGGGAACAAAAAAAGAAGAAGTAATGTCAATGTCTTCTAGAATATTAAAAGATTACGGAGAAAAAAATATAGTAAATCAAAAAAACCCAGAAATATTAGAAAAGGAATTGGATATTCCTATCGGGAAAGCTTGCCAATTAATAGCTTCTTTTGAATTAGGTCGTCGATTTTTTAAGAAGCAAAATAATGGTTATAGAACAATAAGAAGTCCTAAACAAGTTTATGAATATCTAAAAGATATGAGAGAATTACCAAAAGAACATCTCCGAGGAATTTATTTAAATAGTCGTAATCGTATTATTCATGATGAAGTTATTTCTATTGGATCTCTGACTGCTAATATTGTTCACCCTAGAGAAGTTTTTAAACCAGCCTTAGAATATTCAGCAGCGGCAGTAATTTTGGCTCATAATCATCCATCAAATATTTGCAAAGCAACCCAATCAGATATTGCTATAACAAAACAAATAATAGAAGCTGGTAAAATATTAGGGATTGATATCTTAGATCATATTATTATTACAAATGGTAAGTTTATGAGTATTCCTGTTGATTATGATTTATAATGCAAAGAATAAGGATTTAATTATTAGTGATGAAATATCTCATACCTATGCTGATGCTTCCCTTTTTGTTAATGATATTGATAACTTATTAGATAGAAAAAAATCTATAGAGAGTCATATTGAAAAAGGTGATTACTTTGGAACTTTGGCCACTATCTTGGATCTAATAGAACAAATAACAGAAAAAGAAATTAAATCTTTGAATATAAATAAAGACAAATTTAAAGCTATTAAGCAAATTAAAAAAATAAAGAAAGATTTAATTTTTATTCAAAAAAATTATAAAATTTTAAAAAAATAATTAAAATATTACTTAAATAAGATTTATAATTTAAGTAAAAAAAATTCATAATTTCTTAATTTTTTCTTTATGAAAATTTAATGATCAATCCTATACAATATCTATATAGGATTTATTTTTTTGAATCGAGCTGAATCTAGACTTTTTAGAGCAATATAAAAAGAAAAAAATTTAGTTCGATTCAAGAAAGGAAAAATGCTTTGGAAAATATTTTCCTCTTTATATCGGGTTGGGGTCAATTTGTTTTTCTGTTTTATATAAAAAATAAATAGTCCCTGACTCGTTATAAGGATAGAAAATATTAATTTCTCTATTTCTTATTACTATATGAATAAATCAATGGAAGAACACCGATGTCGGTATTGTAGAAAACTCTTTTTTAAAGGGTATCTTCAGTCTGGTCTTATTGAAATCAAATGTCGATATTGTAAAAATATTAATATTATAAACGGTAAGGGTGATATTTTAAGTTGTGTTAATCAAGACAGTTTATGCAAAAAATGAATTTGTTTGTTTATCCACAATTTTAATATACCCAAATTATTATTTATGATATTTTATTATTTATAGTGAGAATTATTATTTTTTGCTATAATTGATATATAGAAGCTCATGAAGCTCAATTTATAGAGGTCCCAGAGACTCATCCTAACAGATGAGTTTTTTGGTTTTTATATAATAAATTTAAAATAATCAAATAAAATGGAAAAAATTAATTTAAATATTTTAAATAAAAAGAATTCAGTGATACTTATTATTATATTTTTAATGATATATCTACCTAAAATAGTTTTTGCATTGAATTATTATAAAGATTTTAAGGTATTAATTAATGATAATGAACCTAAAACCAACAAAACTCTTGTGAGACTTACCCTAGAAGCACCTTTAGGAACTAGAATGATGGAAATATCAAATGATGATTATTTTGATGGCTCTTTGATTGAGAAATATATAAACACAAAAGAATGGGAATTAAGCCATAAAAAAGGAGTAAATACTGTTTATGTTAGGTTTTATGATAGTGTTGGTGATATTTTGGCAACTGTAAATAATATCATAATTTTAACAAGCTTAGCAGACAAAAATAATGATGGTATGGTAGATTCTTCTGATTTAGAATTAATCTTTACTAATAAAGGTTTGAATAATTTAGCCACAATAGGAGCTTTTAATAAAAGAGAAGTTTTTAATATCTTTGACTTTAATCAAATGATGATAGATTGGTCAAATTTATCAGTAATTAAAACAAAGTAATAAATTCTATTGCTAGTTAAATAATGATGAAGTTGGATTTATAAATTTATAAATAGTATAAAAGTATTAATAATTTAACTTAAAATAATCTTTTACAAATAGATTATTTCTAACGGGATGAATAATATATTAAAAAAAAATTTTTTTAAAATTTTCTCAATAGTATTTATTTTATTTATTGGTTCTAATACATGCCTAGCTTTCGATATTTTATTAGAGCCAACAGATATAAAGGTAAACGAAGGAGAAATCTTTGTCTTAGATATAAAAGTTAATCCTTATCTCGTTAACTTTTATACAGCTAAAATAGAAGTTAAGTATCCTGCAGATTTATTGGAAATAAAATCTTTTGACCAAGATGATTCATGGATTTCTGTTGAAGAAGCTGGTTATGATTTTATAGATAATGATCTAGGTTATATTATAAAGACGGCTGGTTATCCAGGGGGAACTTCTAAAACAACTCTATTTGGCAAGATTTTTTTTAAAGTTAAAAAAGAAGGTCCTGGCTTCATACAAGTAGGTGGTAACACTTTTATTCTGAACAGTGAGGGTAAAAATGTTTTTGAAGGTAAATCTTTAAAAACATTATTTCTTTCAGGAGAGGGAGCCTATGTTGAGGAACACAGAAGAAAAGAAGATATTTTACCAAGACAGCTATTTGATATAAATTTTGAATTAGATGAAAAAATAATTGATGATATATCAGATTTAGTTCCAAGAACTATATTTTTTAGTTTTGGAACTGCTCCAACTCCTGTAGGTTTATTGTTTACTATTACAAATGAAAATAATGAAGTAGTTTATAGTTCTGAAAATTATATTATTGTGGAAACAGAGGCTGTATTAAGTAAAAAAATTGAAGACATAAGTCTTAGTCCAGGTAATTATATTATAAAATTAAAGACTACTTATAATGTAGATGTTGACGATGATTTTCAAGAGAGTTTTCAAATAATTGAAAAAACAGATGAAAATTTCTTTCTCAGTTCAATATGGTTTTGGATTTTTGTTTTAATAATTATTGTTTTTGCAGTAAAAAAAAAGAAAGAAAAAGATAAACTTTTATATGACTTATTTAAGATAAAAAAGAAGTAAAATTATATGGAATCAAAAGATATACAATTATCAACGATTTTTACTATTAGCATCTTCTTAGTAGCTTTGATAGTGGGGGTTACTTGTGTTTTTTATTCCTTTACCGCTACTAGATTAATTTTAGAAGAGAAAGTTAATGATAACCTCAGACAATTAGCCAATGCTCATGCTCATCATATCGAAACATTTTTAGAGGATAAGAAAAATAAAGTTTTAGATTTTGGTTTTGATAAATTTATAGTTGAAAAAATGAATAATTTATCTAATAAAGAAGGTTTAGGTTTAGATAAAGAATTAAATGAATATTTGGTGAAGTATAGAGAGTCTCGAGGTTTGGAATTTTATGAGATTTTTGTGCTAAATCAAAAAGGACAATTGGTAGCAACTACTAATATATATGATGACATGAAAACTGATTTTTTTAAGGATATTTTGTTTAGAGAAGGGGAGAGGTCCGTTTATATGAGTGATTTTATTTTTGATAAAGAAAAATTCAGAGAGGAAATGATAATTTCTGCTCCGATTACAGATAACAATAAATTTCTTGGTGTTGTCGCTTTCCGACTTTCTATTCAGAGTTTATTTGATTTAATTAATGAAATTATTACAGCAAACAAAATAGGATCAGAAGATGTTGAAAAATCAGAGGATGTTTATCTAATGAATACTGATGGTTTGTTTATTGTTTCTCCTGCTAGATTTGAAGGGAGAAAGGACACTGGTATATTGTCCAGTGAGGTTGATAGATTGGATACCTCTCCAAAATTTTGCTTAGGTGATATATTTGAAGGCTCTAGGAGGATGACATACGAGGGAAGTGCTTCTTTTACTGATTTGTATGGTAATGAATATATTACTACTCATACTACTATCCCTGCCACAGATTGGTGTTTAATGGTAGAAGTTAATAAAAGCGATGTATTAGATAAACCCCTTTTTAGATATATTATAAACCAGCTTATAGTTTTAACTATAGTAATGGTAATTATTAACTTTATTGGTTTGTTTTATAGGGAATAGTGAATAAGTTGAAGGTCTATAAAGTTTATAACCTACCTGCCCACGCCTGCCAGCGCGCAGGGACAGGCAGGAGTCAAAAGTAATGAATTTTTACTTTGTAAAAATTCGTCTTTGCTAAAAAAAATTAAAAATAAAAATAGTGCAGTTCATTAACTGCACTATTTTTATTTAAAACTTTTTAGGACGAAGCGATCTAGTTTCCATTAATTTATTATTTGAGTTTTTATTCTTAATTGCTTTGTATGTAAGAATAAATATTCTCCAATGCTTTAATTCCGTCACCGACAGCGATATTGTTTTGTTGGTATAGACCATCAGTACAGTCTCCAGCTGCCCAAATACCTTCCTGTGAAGTTCTTTGGGTTACAGGGTCTGTTATAATAGCTCCGTATTTATTTAATTCTATAAGGTCTTTTACAAATCCAGTAACAGGAACAGAACCAATTTCTACAAAAACTCCTTCTGTGGGAAGATTAATGATTTTCCCTGTTAACTTATTTTTATAACTGATTTCATTCACAAAAGTTTCTCCTCTAATTTCAGAAATTTCAGCATTTAAGATAGGATAGAAATTTTCCATTTTAGATATTTCAGAAACAGTGATTTCATCAGCTTTAAACTTATCTGAACGATTAAGTAATGTGACTGATTTTACATAGGCTAAAAGTTGAGAAGCAGATTCAAAGGCCGCATTTCCTCCTCCGATAACCACAACATCTTTACCTGTAAATAAAGGACCATCACAGGAAGCACAATAAACTATTCCTTTGTTTTCGTATTCTTTTGCTCCAGGAACATCTAATTTTCTACGATTAGAACCAGTTGTAACTAGAATAGTTTTTCCTGAATAGTCTTCTTCTGGAGTTGAGACTTTAAAAATATTGTCTTCTTTTTTAATATCAGTTACTTTTTCTTTTTTGATATCAACAGTATCATCGGCATAGGCTCTAAGATGTCCTTCTAAGTCTTTTGCTAATTGCTGACCAGATATTGTAATTGACCCAATCCAATTTTGGATTTCTGAAGAAACAACAGATTGACCTCCAAAAGATTCGGCTAATACTAATGTTTTTATTTTCTTTCTTGAAGCGTAAACTCCTGCCGCTATTCCAGCAGGACCACCTCCTATAATGATAAGTTCATAATTCATAATAGTTTTAATTATACATTATTTGTAATACTGGAACCAGTATTTGAGAATTTTTAATTTTTAATTTTGTAATTTTTAAATAGAAGCACTTCGTCTTATATAAACTCCTCGGCTCGATAATCTAAAAAACTTCACTTTGTTTCGGTTTTTAGATTATTCTCGCTCTACGTCGCTTATAATGTTTAAATTGTTAATTTTTTGATAAGGATTTTGGCTAAAGACAAAATCCGTTTTTTTTTTTTTTTTTTTTTTTTTTTTTTTTTTTTTTTTTTTTTTTTTTTTTTTTTTTTTTTT
>JAHITU010000009.1 GCA_018817595.1 Patescibacteria group bacterium | reverse complement strand
TGAAATGCAATACCAACTTAATTTGTTTCTTTATTACTATAATCACAGAAAGAAACATCGAGGTTTAGGAATGGATGGAAAAACTCCTGTCGAAAGACTACAAGAACTGACAACTGTAAACTTGACGCTGCAATGCTACAGACTTTGACAAGTCATTGCTTTTAATGGATAAAAAGCATAGAATGTGTGAATAATATTAATAAATAAGATTTAGGATTTAAGGTTTAGGATTTAAGATAGAAAAATTACAAAGTGATTTTTCTATCTATGCTCTAAAAACTAATTTCCTAACAACCTAATAAAATGGATAATTACAAAAAAGGAAACAAGTTCAGTGGAGGTGGAAGAAGTTTCGGAGGAGGCAAATCTTTTGGAGGAGACCGTGGTGGAAATAGAAGTTTTGGAGGAGGAAGCCGAGATGGTGGACGTCCTGGAATGCATAAAGCTACTTGTAGTGATTGTGGAAAGAGTTGCGAAGTTCCTTTTAGACCAACTGGAGAAAAACCAGTTTTCTGTAGCGATTGTTTCAGAAATAAAGGAGATAATAATTCAAGAGATTCTAGAGGGGGAGGGAGAGATTCTAAACCTCGTTTTGATAGTAAAAAATCATTTGGAGGGGATAGAGGAAAAGATACTCCTAACTACAAGGTTCAGTTTGAAGTATTAAATGCAAAATTAGATAAAATTTTAAAAGCCTTGAATATAGAGAGTGTTGAAGAATTAGAAATTCCTAAATTAGAGAAAAAGGAAAAAGCTCCTAAAAAGGAAGTTTCAACAAAGGATTTGAAAAAAGCTATAAAAAAGATTTCTGAAAAAAAAGCTCCAGTTAAAAAGGAAGCTAAAAAGAAAGAAGTGATTGAAAAAGCTCCTACTAAAAAAGTAGCTAAAAAGACCACTGATAAAAAAACCACAACAAAAAAAGCTCCTGCTAAAAAAACAACAACAAAAGCTAAGAAAAAATAAAGTAAAAAATAAAAACACTTAGGACTAGAGGTCCTAAGTGTTTTTATTTTATCCACTTTAATAATTGTTAAAATTTTTTTTAATAGAGTATAATTTAGTTATGTCAAAAGGAAGAGATCAAAAGAAAAACGTTAAAAAACCTAAAAAAGATAAAGCCCCCAAAAAATAATCTTTATTTATAGGGGTTTATTGTTGTATCTAGAATTTATCTAGTATTTTTACTAAACTTTTATTGAAGTAATCAACATATTTTGTTTGAGGTTTTTTGTTTTCTAATGTTATAATTTAAAAAGTAAATTTATTTAAAATAAATTGTTATGGATGATAATACAGTAAAAAAATATACAGAAGAAAGACCTTGGGGTAAATTCGAGAGATTTACTTTTAATCAGAAAAGTACAGTTAAAATATTAACTATAAAACCTAACGAGAAATTAAGTTTACAATACCACGAAAATAGGAGTGAATTTTGGAAGATATTATCTGGAGAAGGAAAGATAACTCTGGAAGAAACTATAAAAAATTTTAAAGAAGGAGACGAATTTTACGTCCCAATAGGTACCAAACATACTGCAGAGAGTCTTGGTGTAGAAATAATCATTTTAGAAATAGCTTTTGGGCATTTTGACGAAGATGATATAATTCGTTTAGCAGACAAGTATGGTAGAGAACACCAGCAAAAAAAATATTAAATCTGGGTATGTAATACCTCATTACCTGTACAAAGATAAACAGGTCAAGTATTATGGTGATTTTGGGATTAAAATAGATTTTTCAGGTGATGAAAAAAAATGGGGGAATCATGAAGAAGTAGTTTTAGAACCTAGAAAAAACTTTTTTGACAGTAATCCTTTAACTATTATGGGAGCTGTGCTTACTACTGGAGGAATTATGGTTTTCTATGATAGTTCAGAATATAAAAAAGGATCAGTCGTTCTTCAAGTAGGAATGGCTCTTTTTGATTCTGAAAACCCTAAAATATTAAAAGAAAGAAAAGAAGCACCCATTTATAAATATGATTTAAAAACAAAAGAAAAAGTCACTCCTTTAACTGCTGTGCAGGATGGAGATGAATTGGTTTTAACATGGAAGATTGGTTCTTCTAAAAAAGGAGAAGGTAGAATTCCTCATCCTTATTTATATTTAAAGAATCAAAACAAGAGAAGAATTTTCGCTGGAATTAAAAAAATATTTGATATTAATCGTCATAAAAATAACCCAATCATTAAACCTAAAGTTGAAAATAACTGGGAGTCAAAGGCAACTTTCAATCCAGCCGCTCTTAATACAGGCGATAAAATTCATTTAATATACAGGGCTATTGGTCAAAATGATATGTCCGTGTTGGGTTATGCTTCTAGTGAAGATGGTTTTAATTTTAATGAAAGGCTTGATACCCCTATCTATACAAATGGAAAACTAAACAAAAAAACTTTAACTAATTTAAAAGTTTCACCTATTTCATACATTTCAGGTGGGGGAGGCGAAGGGGGTTGTGAAGACCCTCGTTTAACTTTGATAGAAGATACTGTGTATTTAACATATACTGCCTTTGACGGTTGGGGGTCTTTGAGAATGGCTCTGTCTTCTATTAGTTTAAAAGATTTTCTTAATAAAGAATGGAATTGGAAAAAGCCAATAAATATATCTAAATATGGAGAAATAAACAAAAATTGGGTTTTGTTCCCTGAAAAAATAGATGGTAAGTTTGCTATAATTCATAGTGTAAATCCTGAAATTTCAATAGAGTATTTGGATGATTTGGAATTTAAAGGGGATAAAAAGTATATTGATAGTCCTTTTAGCACAGAAAAAAATAAAGAGCGTTGGGATTCTTGGGTAAGAGGAGCGGGTCCTCCTCCTATTAAGACAGATAAGGGATGGTTGTTGATTTATCATGCTATGGATTTTTATAATGATCCCAATAGATACAAAATGGGGGCTATGCTTTTAGATTTAAAAGACCCACGAAAAATAATTGCTAGATCAAAAGAGCCTATTTTGGAACCAGATGAGCATTATGAAAATAATGGTTGGAAAGCGGGAGTTTCATATTGTTGCGGAGCTGTAGAAAAAGACGGACAGCTTTTGATTTATTACGGCGGGGCAGATACTGTTTCCTGTGTAGCCGAGACCAACCTAAATGAATTTGTAAATAAATTAATTGAGACAGAAAATCCAAAGATAAAGGTTTATACAAAGTATAAAAAAGAATTATGAATTATGAATTAAGTCGCCTCATCGGCGACCCGCCGATGAGGCGGGATTTAAGAATTGAGAATGATGGATTTTACAAAGTAAATTCCATCACGATTAGCTAAAGCTAATCGTCATTGGGAGAAAGGTCGATTTTTTAATTTTTTCAAAAATTAAAAAATCGACCTAATGAAGCAATCCAGGATTTTGAAAATATGTTAAAATATAGTAAATAAATAAGTCAAAAGTCTATAAAGTCAAAAAAGTCCATAAAGTTAATAAAGTCTATAAAGTCCATAAAGTCAAAAAATTTGCAAAGTAAATTTTTCACTTTCGACTTTCGACTTCTGCTGATAAGCAGGTCTGACTTTTGACTTTAAGGACTTTACAGACCTGCCTGCCGGCAGGCAGGCTTTCGACTAATCGTTATGTTTGTATTAAAAAGATCAAAAAACAATCCAATATTATTACCAGTCCGACAACATAATTGGGAATCCTTTGCCACTTTTAATTGGTCTCCTTTGCAGGAGGAAGGTCAACTACATTGTGTTTATCGTGCTATGGCCTTGCCTGCCCCTATGGATGATCAATCTAAAATGGCTATGTCTATTGTTGCTTATACTAAATCAAAAGACGGAATTGAATTTGAAGACAGAAGACCCTTAATTGAACCAAAAGAAGAATGGGAGAAATATGGTTGTGAAGACCCTCGAATTACTAAAATAGATGGAAAATATTATATTTTCTACACTGCTCTTTCCCAATATCCTTTTAATAAGGATGGAATTAAGGTAGCTGTTGGAATCACCAAAGATTTTAAAAAAATAGAAGAGCGTCATTTAGTCACTCCGTTTAATGCCAAGGCAATGACAATGTTTCCTGAAAAAATAAACGGAAAATTTGTGGTTATTCTGGGAGTAAACACAGATAACCCACCCGCTAAAATAGCCATTGCTGAATTTGAAAAAGAGGAAGATATTTGGGATCATGAAAAATGGAATGAATGGTATCACGATTTAGAAAAGCATGTCATTGACCCTCGAAGAAATGATAGTGATCATGTTGAAGTTGGAGCCAGTCCGATTAAAACAGAACATGGTTGGCTATTGGTCTATTCTCATATTAAAAATTATTTTGATGAAAGTCGTCGAGTTTTCGGAGTAGAGGCATTACTTTTAGATTCGAACGATCCCAGAAAAATAATTGGAAGAACTAAAGGACCTATAATGGTTCCAGAATTAACTTATGAAAAATATGGCCATGCCCCTAATATAGTTTTTCCATCAGGAGCATTATTAAGAGAAGGAAATATTGAAATTTATTATGGTGGAGCCGACACTGTTTGTTGTCGAGCAAAAGTAAATTTAGAAAATCTAATCGAGAGTATGTTACCAGATTTAGTAGCGGAAAAAATAAGAAGATTTGAAAATAATCCTATTTTATTACCGAGACCAGAATATGCTTGGGAGTCCAAACATGTTTTTAATCCTACGGCTATTGATTTAGAAGGTAATGTTTATATTCTTTATCGGGCTATGGGAGAGGAGAATATTTCAACTATTGGTTTAGCTATAAGTAAGGATGGGATTCATATTGAGGAAAGACTAGACGGACCTATTTATTCTCCTAGAGAATCTTTTGAATCCAAAGGATGCGAAGATGCTCGGATTGTTGAAATAGATAATCGTCTATATATGAATTACACAGCCTATGACGGAGTAAATGTACCTAGAATTGCCATTACCTCGATTTCTAAACAAGATTTTTTGAAAAGGAATTGGAATTGGGAGAAACCATCATTGATTTCACAGGCTGTTTCTATGGATAAAGATGCCTGTATTCTTCCTACAAAAACTGATCATGGGTATTTGGTTTATCATCGTATGGGAGAATCTATTTGTTGTGATTACATAGATACCTTAGATTTCAGAGAAGAGAGATTAGATACTTGTATTCAGTTACTATTTCCGCGCTACGGAATGTGGGATTCTAAAAAAGTAGGCATTTCTGCTCCTCCTTTTTTGACTTATGCTGGTTGGATTCTTTTATATCACGGAGTAGGGGAAGATAATGTTTACCGAGTGGGAGCCGCCTTGTTTGACAAAAAAGACCCTGATAATTTAGTGGCTACTACTTCTGCCCCTATCTTAGAGCCAGAATTTGATTATGAAAAAGTGGGACAAGTCCCAAATGTTGTTTTCCCTTGTGGAGCTATCTTGAGAGATAGAGTTGTTTATATTTATTATGGAGGAGCTGATTCAGTAGTCGCAGGAGTCACTATAAAATTAGATGATTTAATTAAGATGTTTGATAATTTATGGACATATACAGATCAAAAGAAATAATAGTTTTTGATTTAGATGGAACTCTTTCAAAATCCAAAGGGGACATAGATAGTGAAATGTCTAACTTGCTGGGAGAGTTACTAAAAATCAAAAAAGTAGCAGTGATTACTGGCGGAGCTTACCCTCAAATGATTAAGGCCTTATTAAAAAATCTTCACTGTGATAAATCTTTGTTTTCTAATTTGTATTTATTTCCCACAGATGCCACTAGTTTTTACAAATATATAGATGGTCAATGGGTGAATCAATACAGAGAAGAATTAGATTTAGAACAAAGGGATAAAATAATAAAAGCCCTTGAGGAATCTATGATTGAAGCTGGGTATATTAAACCAGAGAAAGTCTACGGAGCAATAATCGAAGACAGAGAAACTCAAATTACTTTTTCAGGCTTGGGACAAAATGCTCCATTAGAAGAAAAATTAAAATGGGACCCTGATCAAACCTTAAGAAGAAAGATAATCAAGGCTTTTGAAAAAAAGATTACTGATTACGATGCAAAAATTGGAGGTTCTACTTCAATTGATGTAAACAGAAAGGGGATTGATAAGGCTTATGGAATAAGACAAATAGAAAAGACCTTAAATATTCCCGTTGAGAAAATGATTTTCATCGGAGACGCTCTTTTTGAAGGAGGAAATGATCACGCTGTAAAAAGAACAGGAATAGAAAATATATCGGTTGATAATCCAGAAGAAACTAAAGAAATTATTAGAGAAATAATAAAATAAAATATGAAAATAGGAGTTTTAATGTATACATATAATCGTACTGATGATGCGCGAATTAATATGGAAATAATTCGTAATTTATGGAGTAAAAATGAATTATTAAAAGATGTTGTGATTGTTCATTCTTATAATGGAGAAAGAGAATGGTGGCCAGAAAAATATCTTGAAGATGAATTATTACGTATGGATAATTTAGGGCATTTTGCTGGAGCAGAAATGCTTTTGAATGAAGGAGTAAAACTTTTTTCTGAAAAATATTCAGATATTGATTATGTTATTACACTCGCACCTGATACTTGGTTAATTAAACCAGAGTATATAGAAAAAATTATTACCATAATGCAAAAAGAGAAAAAATATCATTCAACTTGTCCATGGGGGACAGAAAAAAAAGACAATATGTGGAAGATTGGAATGGCATTGGATTTTAATATTTTTGATCTTGGATGGGTTACTAAACATAATTTATTTCCTATTAATTTTAGTGAGTTTGTAAAAAAATATTCTGAAATTTTCTTTTACCAAGATGAAATTATTTATCTTGAAAGAGTTTTTGCTCTTCGTTTTAAACAAGCAATATTAGAATCTTGTGATATTCCTAGTGAAAATTTATTAAAAAAAGTTGCTAAATCTTATGTTTATAGAATGAAAGATAGAGAACCTGTACATGATGAAAGGAAATTATTTTGGATTAATAAAGGCAGAAAAATGTATTGGGAAAATATTGGACTTATTACTTACCATGATCCTAAACCCAAAAGAGATATATTAAAAAAACTTAATTTACAAGTTGGAAAATATTCAGAATATTTAATTTCATCCACTGATTTAGGTTATTATAATAAAGGTGTTAAAAAAACTTCCTATCTTAAAGATGATAAAAAAATTAATTACGGAGACTAAATTATTTATATAAAATTTAGTATAAAAATCATTTTTTTGTGTATACGGACGTACATACGTTCGTAGGTACGTTCTTAAATTTAATTCGTAAATATAAATTAAATGATGCTATAATATCAACAATATTATTATTTATTAACTAATTAAATATATATGAAGCGAGCAGATAATTAGTTAAAAGAGTGTTATAATTTGGCAAAATTATTATTATTATTAATTAAATATTTAACATAAAATGAAAAATATAAATAAATTTTTGGCTTCATTTTTTGCTTTTGTGGTACTTGCCCCTGTTTTTGTTTTGGGTGCAACTCTAAAAGCAAACGATGAAGTTTCAATAAATAAAGGAGATAATATAGAAGACAATCTATATATCGCAGGGGGAACTGTATCTATCAACGGTTCTATTTTTGGGGATTTGATGTCAGTTGGAGGTCAGATTATTGTTTCTGAAGATGTTTCTGAAGATATAACTATTGCTGGTGGTAATATAACTATTTTAGGAAATGCAGGAGGGGACATTCGTGTATTTGGAGGTAATATTCTAATTGCCGGTAATGTGGCAGGAGATTTAATTGTAACAGGAGGAACTGTGAATATATCTTCTGATGTTTCTATTGGTAAAGATCTTGTTGTTGCTGGAGGTCAAGTTTCTCTTGATGGGGATGTTATGGGTGATGCTCAAATAGCTGGAGGAGTTATAACTATTAATGGACATATTTTTGGTGACTTAGATGCAAAAATAGATCAAAAATTAACTTTAGGAGAAGGTTCAATTATTGATGGAAATTTAGAGTATTCAGCAAGAAAAGGTGAAATGTTAGAAGTGAATGATCAAGCTACTGTAATAGGGGAAGTTACCTTTAATGCAATCGAGGTTATTAAAAAAGAAGAAATGAACGGATTAAAGAATTTTCTTTTTGTTGCAGTGGGAATTTTCGTTATGTTCAAGATTGCAACCTTGATGATAATTGCTTTGATCCTAACTTGGTTGTTTAAGAAATTCTCTAGTGCTGTGGTAAAAGGAGCTATTCAGAATCCAATGGCTATGTTAGGTAGAGGTTTTGTAACTCTTATTATTGCTCCTGTGGCAGCTATTATTTTGTTTGTTACTCTTTTTGGTATTCCTTTGGGATTGGCATTATTATTTATCTATGGATTCCTTGTTGTTCTGTCATGTGTTTATGCAGGGGTAATTTTTGGAATCTGGGTAAATATGCTAATCAGTAAGAAAGATAAAGTTGTTATTAGTTGGAAAAATGTAGTCGGGGGTATTCTATTGCTTTGTTTAATTAGATTGATTCCTTTTGTTGGTTGGATAATTGGATTAATTGCTTTCCTAATTTCTCTTGGATCAATTACTCATATTGTTCATAAAAAAGTTTGGGGAGAAAGATAAAGATTAGTCGAAAGTCTATAAAGTCAAAAGTAAAAAACGGGGTTGAATCCTCGTTTTTTATGTATTTTTATTATTGGGATTTTTAAGAATATTTAAATTGATAAAACTTGGACATCCCAGTGGTTACCTTCTTCTATGATTGTATAGGTGGCGTTTTGATATTTAACATTAGAATATTTTGTTCCTTCTGTAATATTTTCTCCTAAATAATTAGAAATAAGTGATTCCATAAAACTATTAAAGACAGGATCATTTTTACTTAGGTCAACTTTCTTACCGTCACTATGAGCTTGGCTATGACCTGTTTCCGTTCCTCCTGTAATAATAACTTTACAAATATTTCCATCTGATCGACAACCATTAGTAAGATTAATTATTCCATCTAAAGTTTTTGTTTGAATTCCTTCTAGAGATGTACAGTCGCTAAAAGCTGGATCAGAGCAATTTCCTGAAGAGTATATTCCAATTGAATTAGTTTTTAGTCTATTTTCTGCTTCTAATGAAGTTGTTTTTGATGTTGAAGTTGTTTGGGTGGTTATTTGGTTTTGATTACTGCTTGCTTCATTAGTTTTGTGTAGTAAAACTTTTGGGCAATTATAATTTTTACTTAAAATATCTTTAAAATCAGCTTTTAATAGAGAAGAAGTAATTAAATTTACTATTAACCAAGCTCCTAGGATTAATATTAATCCTAGGCCAACATTTTTAAAAATTCCATGAGCTTGTTTAATTTTTCCAGGATTACCGCTTAAATATAAAAATCCTGCATAGGTAAACATTATTGCAGAAACAGGTACACTAATATAAATGATAAAGTTTATAATATTATTAACAAGAATAACTAAATCACAAAAATTACAAACATAAACATTTCCACAATCAGGAACAATGCCTGCTGAAAACACTTTATAGAATGGAAAAATAACAGCGATAAAGATTGTTAGACAAAAAGATAATTTTGATATAATTAATTTCATTCAATACATTATATCTCTTTTGTGAATATAATAAAATATATTATTTTTTAATAGGAGGAGTTTCTTCTTCTTTAGCAATAACACTTAATTCTCCGTCAATTTCTAGATAGGCTCTTTCAACATTTTTTGGAGAATCAAAACCTTTACCCCGTAGTAATGCTAATAATTCTTCTTCATTGATACTTTCTTTTTTAAGAGCACTTTTTACTATTTCTCCGTTATATATAACCAATCTAACATCACCTATTAACCATGCATTTATCCATTTATATTTTTGTGTAATTTCGTCTAACACTTTTACAAAAATTCCAATAACTGTAATAGCAGCAATCGAATAAATTAAACTAGAAACATCATCCCTATAAATCATAGCATTTCCAGAAGCTGCTCCCAGGATAATAACCAAAAGAAGGTCTAGATATGTTAGGCGGGATAATCTTCTTTTTCCCAATATTCTTAATATAAAAAAAGAAAAAAGGAAAACAACCAAGGTGCTTAAAATAACACACAAAGCTTCGCAAAATAAAACTGATTGAAAAAATTCCATATTTATATTTTATTATTTTAATAAAAAACACCGAAAGAATAGCTCTCTAGGTGCTTGTTTTTTATTCTGTTGTTTCACCTTCAAATTCAGCTTCATTAGCCATTGCTTCTTCTTTAGTATTTCTGACAATTTGATCCTTGTGGTGAGCAGGGGAGTAAATCGTATATAATTTTAGGTCTTCATTTTCGGATGTATTAATTATATTGTGTTCTGATCCTGCAGGGACAACGATAGCATCAGCATCTTTAACTTCATATTCATTTCCATCGATTGTTACCTTACCTGTTCCTTGTTCAAAACGGAAAAATTGGTCATTTTCTGTGTGAGTTTCCATTCCGATGTCTTCTTGGGGTTTTAGGTTCATTAAGACTAATTGACTATGTTTTGAAGTATAAAGCACTTTTCGAAAATTTTTGTTTTCTAAGGTAGCTTCTTCAATGTTTATGTGAAATCCTTTCATAATATTTATTTAATTAATTACTAATCTATATAAATTATATCATATAATTTTTTAAAAAAATAAAAAATCCTAGATTGCTGATAAGCTCAACAACCTAGGATTTATGTCAGGGAGAAAAACAGTGACAATAACTCTAACAGACCCGTACTGATCAGACAAGATTCCTGCAGAAATCTCACGGCGCCCCGTTACTAACCCTCTATTTTTGTCTGCCATCTAGGTGCCTCTCACGCAGACGCTTGTGCGTAGACGTCGAACGTCGAGTTCCCGGCGATTAGGGTTTGCTTCTCCCGCCAACAAAAATATTTTAACACTTAAGGATTATAAATCAATTAAAAACTCCCAGAAATAAGTTTCCGGAAGTTTAAGAATATGATTTTTCGATGTAATATCACTTTAGGGGGTTTCAAATCTGGCATTTTTGTTGCAAAATAAGGATATAACTAATAAAAACTAAAATGGAATATAAAAAAAGCCAAAATATGTATATATTGCAACAAAACAAAAGTTATTAAAATCGGTA
>JAHITU010000008.1 GCA_018817595.1 Patescibacteria group bacterium | reverse complement strand
TACCGATTTTAATAACTTTTGTTTTGTTGCAATATATACATATTTTGGCTTTTTTTATATTCCATTTTAGTTTTTATTAGTTATATCCTTATTTTGCAACAAAAATGCCAGATTTGAAACCCCCTAAAGTGATATTACATCTAAATTTTAATCTTAAAACACTTTAAAACACTTGCAAAATAAATATTTTTTTGTATACTTTTATTTAGTTTTGTTCAATTTTAAATCCACTCAAGGAGGAAGCTAATGACTAGAATCAAAAAGCCCAACCTCAACCCTGGAACATATTCTCCAGGGTTTTTATTTTGTTTATTAAAATTTTCGGCTATACTATAGCCGAAATTGTAGATTACAAAACTTTGAAAGCTAGTCGCTTTCAACTCCACCAACAGAGCTTAAGGTGTGCAAAACAAAAACAGCTGAATTAAAGCTGTTTTTAAAGTGAGCCACCTGTCAGATTCGAACTGACGACCTACGGTTTACAAAACCGTTGCTCTACCAACTGAGCTAAGGTGGCTTAATATTGTTCGTTTATATTATCACATTTTTTGAAAAAATCAAAACAAAAATCACTCCGCATAATTTCCGCGTCCATTCCGCACAGATTCCGCGTTTGTTAAAACTCTCCTCTCTCCTCAACTTCCCTTTTATACTCCCCTACATTTTTTAGGAACTCTGATACTGGTTTTATTTTTCGTGGTTTATCCAATTTTTTTATTTGTTTGTTGATAATTATTACAGCTTTCTTAAATAATAAATCAGTGATTGTTCTTATTTTTCTAAATAATCTTTTATTTTTTAAGAGTAAAAAATTTATGATCTTTCTTATAACAACAAAATCATTTTGACTTCTTCTTTTTATTTCTTTTTGTAAATCTTCAAAAAAGATATCTAATTTTTTAAACAATTTTGAATCAATTAAATTCATCCAAAAACTAAAACGACAACCTCTAAACACAAGCATCATAATAATGATGCTAGCTGACAATACAATGGTTGTAATTAGAGGAATCATAAAAAATAATTTATTAAGCAGAAAAGTGAGTCATTGAGGCTCACTTTTCTTTTTAATATTTTAGTTAATTGAAAAACGTACAAATTTTCCAATTTCAATTTTTTCACCAAACTTTTGGGTTCCTTCTTCGATTAAAGTTGAAATCTTTTTACTAGGGTCTTTGATAAACTCTTGTTCTAGTAATACTTTATCTTTAAAATGTGCGTCTAATTTACCTTCTAGAATCTTATCTCTCATTTCTTCGGGTTTATCCTCGACTTCCTTTTGGAAAACTTCTTTGGCTTTGTCCACAGCTTCTTCAGAAATATCTTCTCTCTTTAAGAAAAGAGGAGCTGTTGCAGTTACTTGCATAGCAATATCATACCCTAGGGCTTTGAAATCTTCGTTTTTAGCCACGAAATCTGTCTCACAAAACAATTCTATCAATGCTCCTGCTGAACCTCCTGCGTGGATATATGATTGAATTACACCTGAACCAAGAGTTCTATCTGACTTCTTTTCAGCGATTTGTTTTGATTTTTTAGATAGCAAAATAATAGCTTTTTCCATATCACCTCCTGCTTCTTCTAAAGCTTTTTTACATTGCATAATAGAAATACCAGTTCTATCTCTTAGGTCTTTTATTTGTTCTGTTGTTATCATAATATATTAGTTAAAAGTCTATAAAGTCAAAAGTCGAAAGTCTTTTTAAAAAAAAGTGAAGCAGTTTTTTACCTGCCTGCCGATAAGCGGGCTTTATAGACTTTGTAGACTTTATGAAATTTTGACTCGTTTAGTAATTATTTTTTAACTTCTTCTTTAGTTTCTTTAACAGGTTTATTTTTACAAACAGAAGCTATTTCTTGAGTAAAAAATTTAATAGATTCTCCTGCTGTGTCATTAGCTAAAATAGGATAAGTAACTTCCTTAATATTACAGTCTGAATTACACAAAGCAATCACAGGTATGTTTTTTAATTTAGCTTCTTCAACAGCTACAGCTTCATATTTTGAATCCACAACAAACAAAGCTGTTGGTAAAGTTTTCATTTCTGAAATTCCACCAAATTTTCTTTCTAATTTAGCGATTTCTTTGTCTATTTGTAGTCTCTCTTTTTTTGTATATTTCAGTAATTCACCTTTTTCCTTTTCATCAGTCAATTTTAAAAATCTTTCAATTCTCTTTTTAGTCATATCAAAATTGGTCAAAGTCCCACCAACCCAACGGTTGTAAACTACAGGTGCTCCTATTGATTCAGCAATCTTTTTAACAATTTCTTTTGATTCGTTTTTACTTGAAACAAATAAAATTTGAGTTCCTGCTTTTTCAAACAAAGATTCAACGAAAGCTTTAGCTTCTTGTAACATTACATAAGTCTTTTCTAGATCAAATAATTCTGTATTATTTTTAGACCCAAAAATAAAAGACTTTGTTGAAGAATGTCTCTTTGAACGAGTATATGCATAATGAGCACCAAACCCAAACATCTTTTCGATTTGAGCTGTGTCTATTTTAATGTCGTTTGTTTTTTCAGTTTTCATAGCCAAGAGTTTAGCAAATTATAAGGATTGTTGCAACCTATTAATTTGACATTTAATATAAAGTAATGCATCATTCATTAAACATTAAAGAGAATACGTGAGACATAAGGTAATAGGGATAAAAGTCCCAAGGGTTGCACCTAAAGGTAGTTAAAGAACAATTTTGAATCTAAATACACAAATAGTGTTGAAAATTCTTAAAAGACACCTTTCCTACAAGTTCCAGAGTTATCTTTAATGTTAAATAGGGTGTTTAAGCTCCTGCTTGGCACCCTATTATTTTTATTTTTTATATTATCCCTATTTTTATTTATAAAAATTAAAATACTTGATTTTTTAAAAAA
This sequence comes from Patescibacteria group bacterium, assembly GCA_018817595.1. GTDB lineage: Bacteria > Patescibacteriota > Minisyncoccia > Phycocordibacterales > UBA12079 > JAHITU01. The sequence continues at coordinate 1,540 of JAHITU010000008.1, read as the reverse complement.
TATATTTTGTCTCATTCGTTTATAATTCCGTCTCTGCGAGGAGTAATAGCCTGCCCACCCCTGCCTGCCGGCAGGCAGGGATGAGGAAGGAAACAGTCCCTTCTATTTCGTCTTCACGACCCATAAAAAAACTTTCCACCTTCTACATTCTACTCTCTATAAATCAATTCATCCAATTCCCCATTTTCAAGCACTTTATCAATATCCCGTATTTCTACTCCAGAACGATGATCTTTAATCATTTGGTAAGGATGAAATACATAAGAACGAATTTGATTTCCCCATTCTATACTGGTTGTCTTACTAATTTTAGAAATATCTTCTTTTTCTAACTTTTCTTCTTCCAATTTTTTAAATAATTTAGCCTCTAAAATTCCCATGGCTTTATCCTTATTAGCACCCTGGGTTCTTTCTGAATCTATATGTACAGCTATATTCGTAGGGATATGGACTATTCTAACCGCCGTATCTCTCTTATTTACATTTTGACCCCCAGGACCACTAGAACGAGAAAACTCAATCTTTAAATCTTTTTCATCAATCTTAATTTCTCCCATTTTTTCAAATTTAGGAATCACTTCCACCATAGAAAAAGAAGTGTGCCTTTTAGCATTGGCATTAAAAGGAGAAAGTCTCACCAAACGATGAACGCCTGATTCCGATTTTAATTTTCCATAGGCTCCTTTACCTTGTATTTCAAAAGTTATATTTTTGAACCCTCCTTGTTCATTTTCATTTTTGTGTAAAACAAAAACAGACCAATTATTATTATCGGCAAATTTAGAATACATCTTAAATAATATTCTAGAAAAATCTTCGGAATCCATTCCTCCTGCCCCAGAAAAGATAGTGATGACTGCATTTCCATTATCATATTTTCCTTTTCCTTCAATTTCCATTTTTAATTCTTGAATTCTCTGGATAGTATTTTGAGCCTTGTCTTTATCTTGCCAAAAATCCACCTTTAACATTTCCAGTTCTAATTGCTCTATTTCTTTTTGTAATTCTTGTTTATTCATCCCGTTAGAGATAGTTTGTCAAAAACAAACAATCTATCTTCAATTATTAATTTTAATCTCCCATATTTTGATCTAGTTAAATCTTAATATTTTATTTCACTAAATCTCTAACGGGATTCATTAAAACAATAATAACAAATAAAAAACCCCAAAGCGATAGCTTTGAGTTTTTTTATTCTTTGTGCGAATCTGTAGTTTAGGACTCGGTTTCCAGTTCTAAGCGAAATCTTCGTTCTACGAACTCAATTTCACTAAGAACTCGCAACCCCGCTCAGTCGTATTTTCCTTCACTTCGTTACGGAAAATATACTCCTTCGTTTCGAGTCCTACCATTCGCTAAATACTAAAATCCCAAAGCTAATGCTTTGGGATTAAGTATTTTTGTGCGAATGGTAGGACTCGAACCTACGACCTCGTCATTATCAGATGAACAGTGTCTTTACACTGTTCATCGCTCTAACACCTGAGCTAGCTCTGGTAATTTTATAAAATAGTATTCTTTGTGCGAATGGTAGGACTCG
>JAHITU010000007.1 GCA_018817595.1 Patescibacteria group bacterium | reverse complement strand
TTCTTTATTACTGACTGCTTTTCACAAAAAAAGCATTTTTTTAATCATTTTATATATTCATTTATATTAACTGACTATATTATGGCTCAACAACAACGAGATTGCCAGTTTTCAGGCACCCATTTTTGATATTAAGTCAAAAATTTAAATTAAAAATACCCTCTTAGATTATAAACATATAATCTAAGAGGGTATGTTAAGGTTGTAATAAATTAATCATCACCAGGCTGAGGATTGCTCACCTCTGGCTCCGTAAGAGCTGATGATTTAGCTTTTCCAAAAACTTTTTTGGATTTTTTAGCCAGACTTTTTTTCAGCTCTTTTAACTTCTCATTCATTTTGATCACCTCCTTTCACTTATAAGGTTTTATTGTTAAGTGCACCTAGGACATCCTGGGTGCAAAAAAGGTTTTGTTGTTAATTCAAGAGAATTTCCTTGAATAAAATGGTACCGTGGCCAAATCTGACAAGGTTCAACACACCCACCACAACCAGTATCATTTCTTGTTACACTTCTATATAGATGAAATTCTTTTGAAGACCAAATACTATCTAGAGATTCAGAAAAAATTGAACCTCCACAAAATTCTTTCATATTAACTAATAGAGGAAACGGATAAGCAAAACCAGTTGAGTCAATATACATAAAAGTTCTAGCCCCGTTATCAGATCTCCAATCATAAGGTAACAATAACTCACTTTCTTCATATGGATCTTTATCAAAAGGATGTGTAATCTCCATACTGATATAACGATTTCTCAATTGTGGAAGACAATCAAAAGAACTAAAAAGAGCCTCTATACTATTCTCTTGAGTTGATTTAGACCTACCTGTTATTATTTCTTTTCCCAATCTCCATACATCAATATGTGAATTTAAACATTCTGCTAAAAACATTAACCTAGGTACGTTATCTTTAGTTAAAATAGTAGCAACGGTTAAGAGTTTGTCTTTTGGTTTATAGAGAGAAAGTTTTTTTATTCCATTCATCACCATATCCCAAGCTTTTTTATGGACAAAAGAATTAAAATAACTTTTATAATCATCAACAGAAACTTGAATAATATCAAAAAAACTCCAAGCTCTTTCAATAATTTCAATTTTAGAAGTGATACCAAAAAAACTTCCATTGGTAAGTAATGATTGTTCAAAACCTAAGTCTTGAGCATATTCGACAAGTTTCCAAAAACCTTTTTTTACAAAAACCTCACCCCCAACCCACTGAATATTAAGAACACCAAATTTCTGAAGTCTATCTAATAAAGAAAGTATTTCTGAAGAAGATATTTCTTTTTTATGTAACTTTTCACCAGACCAAGCATAACAATGTTCACATTTAAAATTACATTTATTTGTGGTTTGAATTTGAACAGTAACTGGAGCAGACAAAGCATTATCAAAACGCTTATCTTTATTAACTAAAAAAAAGTTTTCTAAACCAGATTCTATAATATCGCTCATTTCTATTGCTCTAAGAGAACCATTAAATGAAAAAAGAATTTTTTTCAAAGAAGGTTCCCAACGACACAAAACTTTATTTTTTAACATAGGACACCTCTTAAGTGATTTATTTGAACGAACTATCTATTAATAAAATACACTCTTACTAAAAAAATAGCAACGCATTTTAAAATTTAATGCAATAATTTCTCTTTAACTAACTAGTTTTCAAAACCTATTCCCTACCCAACCATATTAAACATCACACAGGTTCGAACCTGTGATAGTAGATGGATATTAAATATAGACCCTAAAGCTAGTGCTTTAGGGTTATTTAATCATGTTGTTTTACAGGGACTCGGTCTCCAGTTCTAAATATAATTTTCGTCCTACGGACTCAATTCTATTAAGAACTCGCGACCCTGCTCACTCAAATTTTTCTTCCGCTAACGCTTCAGAAAAATATATTTCGCTCGTTTCAAGTCCCTGTCCGACAAATAAAATATAGACCCTAAAGCTAGTGCTTTAGGGTCTATATTTTATATGTTGCCGGACAGGGACTCGGTCACGAGTTACTAATTATTTTTTTCGTGCTTCGCACTCAAAAATAATAAGTACTCGCGACCCCGACTCGGCTACAGTTTTTCTTCGAAAAACTGGCTTCGCAGCCTTCGTCTTTCGAGCCCCTGCCGGACAAATAAAAATAAAGACACTAGAATATTCATTCTAGTGTCTTTATTTTTATAGTTGCCGGACAGGGACTCGAACCCCGATCGCTGGTACCAAAAACCAGTGTCCTACCATTAGACGATCCGGCAAATTAATGCGTTGACATACATTCTACCTTTTTTTAGTTTTTTTTCAACTAAATTAATTTTCAATCAATTCCATCAATGCCAATTCTAATGGTAATTGAGAAATATAAGATTGTTTAATTAAAGAAGAGGATTCAATTAGTGAAACCAGTGTTTTAGAGTTTAGGTTTGAATCATTACGATTGGCTAATTCCTGTATAAATTCAAAATCTATTTCTGAAAAATCATCCCTTACAGTCTTTAACATATCTTTGGCAAATCTTACCAACAGAATCGCTCTAAGCTTGTGTAAAATCAATTTTAAGAACAATTGGGCATCAATAGAGTCTTCACTGGCTTGTTGCACAGCCTTTAATCCCCTATCTAAATCCTTTTCTGAAATAGCTGAAATAAAATCATTTACCAACTCCCCTTTTGGAGCTCCTGTAATTTTTTCTACTTCTTTGGTAGATATTTTTGAATCCTTAGAAGCTGAAATTACTTTTTGTAAAATTCCTAAAGTATCTCTAAAAGAACCATCACCTAGTAAAGCAATCAAATCCTCGGCTCCATTTTCTAATTCAAGTTTTTCCTTTTTACAAATATCTAGGATGGCTTTTTTAAGAATTTCTAGAGAAGGTTTTTTAAAATTAAAGGTCTGGCAACGGGACATAATTGTATCAGGGATTTTCTCTAACTCAGTTGTCGCCAAAACAAAAACAACATGTTTAGGTGGTTCTTCTAATGTTTTCAAAAGAGCATTGAAAGCCTCTTTGGTAAGCATATGAACTTCGTCGATAATATAAACTTTGTAGGGAGATTCAAAAGGCAAAACTGTCACAGCTTCTCGCAGTTCCCGAATATCATCAATTCCACGATTGGAAGCAGCATCAATTTCATTTAAATCGTTGGCTGAGCATTTTATTTCTTGAGCCAAAAGTCTAGCAATAGAAGTTTTGCCAGTTCCTCGAGTACCAGAAAACAAATAAGCGTGGGCAATATTCCCTAAGGAAATAGCTTTTTGTAATGTATCCACAATATGATCTTGTCCTAAAACCTCAGAGAATTTTGAAGGACGGTATTTTCTATATAAAACTAAGTTATTTTTATCCATGGAAATATTATATCAAAAAATAATAGATTAGGTAATTTTTACAAAAATAAATCCACTTGGAAATTGGATTCCCAAGTGATTTTGCGACATGATTACAGCGCTCGGAGTGCTGTAATAAATAAAACAACCGGTGGGCACAAGGCTCACCGGTTGGGGTTTGTGTTTTCAACTACAACTCAGCACTTTGAGTTGAGCCTGTTTTTGAATAAGGTTTTTTATTTTTCTTTTCGTTCAGAAGGCCTAAGAAAAATCCCAAAGAAATAAAAATTAAAAAATATAAACTGTTCATCCAATAATCTAAACTAAAAATATATGACATAGCTGAAATTATCAATATAAAAAACGATAATCCTATTCGACTGTCATCCTTAAAAAAAATCCATGTTACAATTCCCAATAAAATCACAAATAAAGGAACCAATAAAAAGAAAGCATTGGTTTCATTACTGTGAAAAGGATTAGATTCAACAATACCCCATTGTCCATCCCTTACAAAAATTTTTCGATAAATGGTTTTACTCCTCACTTCCGGAACTAATTTTCCCCAGAAAACAACATATCTTTTTAATTTAGTGGCAGAATAACAACTTTCTTGGCCTAAGATTACCTTTTTTAATTCTTTATGATAATTAGGATCAATTCTCATATAATCCCAATCGGCCAAAGGGTCTATGAAAACCTGGTCAGGGTAATCATTATACACTACCCACCCCGTCCTTGTTTTAAAAACATTTTTAACCTCAGAGATTTCAGAAGAGAAAATCCCCTGCTGATTTAAATTCGATACTTGCTCATTTGCTTCACAAATAGCACAACAAATACAAAATAAAATAAACAAGCCCAGTATGATCAAAAAGGTTTTTATCAAAACTTTTTTGTTGTTTCTCATGGAATCCACGAACAAATCCGAGCCCTTAAACTTTAAAGTTTTCATCTTCAATCCCCTTTTTATAAATTATTTATTCAATTTTCATCCAAACTTCTGTTGATTTTATACATTAAATTTATGGAATTAGCAAGAAATATTAAATTTCTAAAAATTAGAATCATTGGACACCGGGTGTCCAAGTAATTTTGTGACATTTTTTAACTATTCCAATCAATTGGAATAGTTTAAATTATTTTCTGACTTGCCTCGTTGAATGGATTTTTGGTTTTTACAAAAACCAAAAATCCATTCACCTCTCAAAGACGAATAGATTCTGGATTGATTTTGTAACCATCTATAGTTATAGTTTCGCTATCACCACATCTGAGACGGACAGGCTCAAAGAGATGGTTCACCTTTAGCGAACTGTGATTAATTTTGACGAAATCAGAATTTCTATAAATTAAAACCACTTGGACACCGGGTGTCCAAGTAATTTTGCGACATGATTACAGCGCTCGGAGTGCTGTAATAAATAAAACAACCGGTGGGCACAAGGCTCACCGGTTGGGGTTGTATTCACTGATTAATTTTTTTTAGAACCCCCTACTCCACTTATTCTTGAAAAATTCATGTCTTTCCTCTTTTCTTTTACTTCTTTTCTTCGAGTAAAGAAAAAAGAAATAAAATATGAAAGAAAATATAAAAGGAAAAAATAGTAAAAATTCTGTAAATAATTGCAAGAAAAAAATGAAACTGCAATTATTATTATGATTATTGAAATTGAAATTACATTAGTTGTTACTATTTTTTTTTTGTTTTTATGGAATAAGTAATATAATAAAATAAAACAAAAAATAATTGCTAATAAAATAATTTCGAATTCTAAAATTATTTTATTAATTAATGGAATTAGGAAAATAATTAACAACACAATTATAGGACCTAATAAAAAAAGAGGAATCCATAAGAATCCACCATTATTTACACCTGCAAATCTTCCATTAACCAGACCACAACTAAAGACAAAGAAGGATAGGGTTAGAAGTACAAATTGGATTTTAGGTTCCATAACAGGATCAAGATGATAAAGAAAAAATTTTCCATCCTCAATTCTAACTATTTTTTTGTAAATAACGGTCAAGGTTTCAGGGATCCACTTTCCCCAAAAAATAAATTCAATTTTCTTTGAAGAAACAGAGACAAAACTCTTTTTACCAAGAGCCAATGACTCTTGATCTTCTGACGAAATCCCCCATTCTTTTGGAGCCTCATCAACAACCATATCCGCTGGAGATTTATGAATAAAGAATTTTCCATCCTTTTTATAAATCTGTGGGATTTCGCCCATTCCTGAGTTTACCCCGTCATTGGTTATTTCTTGCTGGGTTATTCCAGCCACAGCCTCAGTTCCGACACACCAAAGACAGAACAAAATAAAAATTCCCAAAATAAAGAGAATTATTTTCATAATCCATTCCTTTTTACTTTTAACAGAATCTACAAACAATTCTGAACTTTTCGGTTTTAAAGCTTTCATCTTTACTCCCCTTTTTATTTAATATTTATTCAATTTTCATCCAAACTTCTGTTGATTTTATACATTAAATTTAAGGAATTAGCAAGAAAAATCAATATTTCTAAAAATTAGAATCATTGGACACCGGGTGTCCAAGTAATTTTGCGATATTTTTTAACTATTCCAATCAATTGGAATAGTTTAAATTATTTTCTGACTTGCTTCGTTGAATGGATTCTGGATTGATTTTGTAACCATCTATAGTTATAGTTTCGCTATCACCACATCTGAGACGGACAGGCTCAAAGAGATGGTTCACCTTTAGCGAACTGTGATTAATTTTGACGCAATCAGAATTTCTAGAAATTAAAACCACTTGGACACCGGGTGTCCAAGTAATTTTGCGACATGATTACAGCGCTTGGAGCGCTGTAATGAATAATTTAAAAAGGTCGGTAATGCCGACCTTAAAGTTAATTGCTTAATTTTTTAAATAATCCCAAAATTGAATACAGTTCGAGGAAGAGCAGGAAAATATTTTGAGTCGTATCGAGCATACGATGAAAAATATTTTCCTGAACCTGCCATAAGCAGGAGTCGGGCCTCCATAATACTTACTACATAATACTTAATACTAAAATAATTAAATAAAAAACTACAAGCTTTTTGCTTGTAGTTTTTTATTTAATTATTTTACTGCCATTGTTTCGCTTCTAAAGCATTCTTAGCTGCGATTTGTTCGGCTTCTTGTTTAGAAACTCCACTTCCCTCTGCGATAAGTTTATTTCTAATGAATACCCCTACTTTGAATTTTTTATCATGATCAGGTCCAACTTCTTCTATTGTTTCGTAACTTGGTGTCGCTTTTTCAAATTCTTGGGCTTTTTCTTGGAAATGACTCTTGGCATCTTGCCATAATGAATTCTCTACTACATCATCAGTAATAGACAAGAAATATGTATCAATAAATTTAGCTGCGGAATCGTAACCTTGGTCTATATAAATAGCTCCTATAATTGCTTCGATAACATTTGCCACAATAAAATTTCTAGCTCTTCCTGTATCTTTTGCTTCCCCTTTTGATAATAACAAATAATCATTTACTCCTAATTCCTCGGCTACTCTCAATAAAGAAGTGGTGTTCACTATAGCTGAACGATAAGAAGTTAAGACTCCTTCTTTTTCATCTGGAAACTTTTCAAATAAATGATAAGTTGTAACTAATTCTAAAACTGCATCTCCTAAGAATTCAAATCTCTCGTTATGTTCTAAGTCTTTTCCTTTATGCTCATTTAAATAAGACCTGTGAGTAAAGGCAGTTTGTAGTAATTTAATATTATTAAATTTGATATTTATTTTTTCGGCAAATTTTTCGTAATCAGGCATTTTGTTAGTTTATAGTTTAAGTTTGGAAAAGTAAAGCCTTAATCTTTTTTAACTTTCAAGACCTTAATCCCTTCTTTTATAACTTCTTTCATATCATCATATAATTCTAGCTTTTCTACTTCATCTAATTTAAACCATTTAATCTCATCTATTCCTTTCTTTTCTTTTGAATCCTCCTCTAAATGTAATTCTTGATATTCCGTTTCAGCTAAATAATAATCTAATTTTTTCTTGATATGTCCGTTTTCTGTATGAAAGGCAATATATTCATTTCCACCAATTTTATCTTGAAGTTTAATATCTAAACCAGTTTTTCTTTTTGTTTTTGTAATAATGTTCTCTTTGGCAGTCATCCCTTCTTCGTCCTTCCCTTTTAATAAAGTCCAGTAACCAAAAATATTGTGAGCCATCATTACTTCATAATGGTCTTCATTCTTAGCATAAATCATTACTCCAGCTAGATAATGGGATGGTAAATTTTCAGTATCAATTTGTTTCTTTCTGGATTCACTAGTCTCGTGTTTTTGAGGTTCTCCTAATTCTTTATAAATAGTCCCCATCACTCCACTAATAAATTTGCTACTATTTTCCCCACCAAAAGCTTTGGCTAATTCGATAGCTTCATTAATTGCGACCTTGGGCGGAACTTCTCCTCTATCAGAAAACAAAAGTTCACAGATTCCAATTCTTAAAATATTTCTATCCACTACCGGAATTTTATCAATAGGCCACTGAGGAGCAGCTTGTTGAATAATATTATCTACGTCTTGTAATTTCTCAAAAACACAAGATATAATTTTTTCAATAAAAGGAGGAATATTTTCAGTTTGAGCAAAATCTTTTAGATTTTTCCTAAGGATGTCCTGTATATCCTCTTTTTCTTTTTCATCCTTTCTAATATCCCATTCGAAAAGGGACTGTAAAGCTATTGATCTCAATAAATGTCTATCTAACATAATTTAAAATTAAAAACACCTCCAAAATAGCAGTCATTCATCCATAAAAAGCTATGCGGGAGGTGTCCTATTAATATTTTAATAAATAAGTCTATTTTTTCTTCTTTTCAGACAATTTCTTAACATCTAGAGGTGCTTCTTTTTTATCTTTAGCATTAGGGTCAATACCTAAAGATTTCATTTTAGCAACTCTTCTTTCATTCTTCTTCTCTATTTTAGCATTAATATCGATAACTTGTCGATCTTTATAAGTTCCACAAGTATCACACATTCTATGACGCAAATGAAATGAACCACATTTTACACATGTGGATAATCTAGGAGCGTCTATTCCGTGGTGAGAGCGACGAGTTCGTGCTTTACCACTTGTTATTCTCATTCTTGATGACATATAGGTTAGAATTATAGACTATTTCAAAAAAAATGCAATGTTTTTAGTGAAGATTCTAATAAATTCTTGAACTTATATGATTTATCAAATCTGTATAATTAATTTTATTTAAATCAGTTGTTTCTATATTTAAGACCTCTCCCTCGATATCTAAACTCTCAACCCTTCCTCTATTCAAGGAATCTTTTATATCATTAAAAATAAAATCTTCACAATGTCCCGGATGTCTATAACCTAATTTATTTCTCTCTTTAAATCTTTTTATTAAAACACCTTCTTGAGCCCAACAATTTAATTGAATAGCATGTGCATTATATTTTTTTATTAAATTGTTTAATTTGTTGTTGGCATATTTAGGTAAGAAATTAGCCTCTACTATAACAGCAGAGGAGTTTCCCAAAAGACAATTAGTAAAATGATATAAAATAGAATAAGCAGTATTTCCAATTTCTCTAGAATATTCTTTATCCCTCCACCCATTAGTATCAAAAATCACTTCCTTTAATGAATCCTTGTTAATAAAGGGTAAATTTAATTCCTTAGATACCTTTTCTCCAATAGTAGTTTTCCCTACACTGACAGGACCTAAAAGAATTATTAATAAAGGTTTTTTCATATGCTTATATTTTAATAAATTACATATAAATTTTTAATAAAGAAAAGATAAAGAAATTATGAAGTTTTTTGAGCCTTATTATTCTTTAATCTTATAAACATTTATCAAATTTCTACTTTTTGTATCAATGATATATAATAGTGATATGAAACAATTTTCTCATTTACACACTCACAGTCACTATAGTCTTTTAAATGCACTACCCAAAATAAAGGAATTGGTTTCCCAAGCAAAAAAATATAATATGCCTGCTTTAGCCATTACTGATAATGGGAATATGTATGGGACTATTGAGTTTTACCAAGAATGCCACAAACAAGAAATCAAACCTATTTTAGGAGTAGACTTTTATGTAGCTTTAAAAACCCGACATGACAAAAGACCTGGAATCGACAATCGTTCCAACCGTTTAATCCTTTTGGCCAAAAATGAGCAAGGTTACAAAAATCTAATTAAATTAGTCAGTAAGTCATATCTTGACGGTTTTTATTACCGACCGAGAATAGACCGAGAATTAATGGAAAAATTTAAAGAAGGTCTAATTTGTATAATGCCTCAATTTGGAGGAGAGGCCCTCAAAGCCCTGCAATACGGTGATGTTGAAAAAGCCAAAGAAAGCACAGACTGGTACAGAAAAACCTTCCCTAATTTCTATATGGAAATTGTGCATCATCCAGAAATTGAAGGTCAAACAGAATTAAAAAAGAAAGTCATTGATTTTTCCAAGGACGAGAATTTAGAATTGGTAGCCTGCCAAGATGTTTACTATATGCATGCTGACGATAAAAAAGCTCGAGACATTTTAATGTCTATCCAGTCCTCTAACTCAAAATACAGAAATGACGAAGAAGATTTTTCTTTTATTGATCAAGAAACTGCTAATAAATATTTTAAAGACACTCCCGAAGCCTTAGAGAATATTTCTAAAATAGTAGATAAATGTAATGTCGAACTAGATATTGATTCTTGGTATTTCCCTGATATAAATATTCCTGATGGAGAAAATTACAATTCCTACTTAAGAAAAAAGACTTTTGAAGGAATTTCTAAAAGAGGATTACCAGAATCAAAAGAGGTTTTGGATAGAATTGAATATGAATTAAAAATTATTAAAGACAAGGGGTATTCTTCATATTTCTTAATTGTTTCTGATTTAATTAATCACTCTCGTTCTGTGGGTATTTTTACCAATACTAGGGGTTCAGCTGCTGGTTCTCTAGTTTCCTATTTAAACTTTATTACTAAGGTTAACCCTCTTGAATTAAAACTTCCTTTTGAACGATTTATGAACCCTGGGCGCCCCGGAATCCCTGATATCGATGTTGATATCGCCGATATTCGTCGGGATGATGTGATTGATTATATGCGACAAAAATACGGTAAAAAAGCAGTCGCTCAAATCGGGACTTTTGGAACTATGGCGGCTCGAGGTTCTGTGCGAGATGTAACTCGGGCTTTAGGTTTCCCTTATGACCTTGGAGATAAAATCGCCAAATTAATTCCGATGGGTTCCCAAGGTTTTCCTATGACAATCGCTCGGGCTTTAGAAATGGAAAAAGACCTGCAAGAATTACATAAATCAGATAAAGATGTTCAAGAGATAATTAAGTATGCTCAAAAAATTGAAGGTTGTGCCCGTCATATTTCTACCCATGCCGCAGGGGTACTTATCTCCCCTTCTCGAGTTGATGATTACACCCCTATTCAAGTCGATAAAGACGGAAAAATTATTACTCAGTACGATATGTACACAGGTAATCGTGACGGGGTGGTTAATCTACCTAAATTCGATATCTTGGGAATTAAGAATCTTTCTATTTTAGCCAATGCAGCTAAGCTAGTTAAAAAAATACATAATATAGATGTAGATTTTGATAATATTGATTTACAAGATAAGAAAACCTACGAAATGCTAGCCAGAGGTGAAACATTGGGGACCTTCCAATTGAACGGACAAGGAATGACTCAGTATCTAAAGGAATTAAAACCCAAAGATATTTGGGACATCATGGCGATGGTAGCTTTATATCGCCCAGGACCTATGGCTTTTATTCCTGACTATATTGAGAGAAAGGAAAACCCTTCTAAAGTAACCTATCTGCATCCTGAACTTGAAGCTATTTTAAAACCAACCTATGGAATTATTATCTATCAAGACGATGTCATGCTTATTGCTGTGAACCTTGCTGGTTATACTTGGGCTGAAGCCGACAAATTTCGAAAAGCGATGGGAAAGAAAATCCCAGAGATGATGCAACAGGAAAAAGAAAAATTCTTTAAAGGTTGTCTTAATCATGGTATCGAACAAAAAACTGTACAAAAGCTATGGGAGACTATTGAAACTTTCGCTGCCTACGGATTCAACAAAGCTCATTCAGCCAGCTATGGACGAGTAGCTTACGAAACTTCATATATGAAGGCTAACTTCCCTATTGAATATATGACTGCCTTATTGATGGCGGATTCGGGTGATGTGGATAAAGTTTCTGAAATAATTACAGAATGTAAACGCTTGAAAATCGAGGTGCTTCCGCCTGATATCAATGAGTCCTTTACTGACTTTACTATTGTAAAAGGAGAATCTGGAAATGAAGCCATTCGTTTTGGACTGCAAACAATAAAGAACTTTGGTGAAGGAATTGCTAACGAAATAATTGCCGAAAGAAAAGAAAACGGAAAATTCAAATCCTTGGTAGATTTGTTAGAGAGGGTGCAAGGTAAAAATATGAACAAAAGATCTCTTGAAGCCTTAACTATGTGCGGAGCGATGGATAAACTGGGTGAAAGAAAACAAATAATTCACAATATGTATGAATTATTACAATACTCCAAAGACTTTGCTTCTAAACCTCAAGGACAGGATTCCTTATTCGGAGCAGATACCAGTGTGACAGAAATCACTCTTGAAAAAACAGAATCAGCCACTATGGAAGAAAAATTAAATTGGGAAAAAGAATTATTAGGTTTGTATATTTCAGGACACCCCTTAGACAAATTCTCTCAACAACTTTCTAAGAGCCGAAGTAATTTATCTAAAGTTAAAAAGGAAATGCTAGAGGGTGTAACCACAGTGGTGGCAGGTATAGTTGAGGAATGCAAAGTAATTTTAACCAAGAAAAAACAAGATAAAATGGCTTTTGTGAGACTGTCTGATTTCAGTGGGTCATTAGAAGTGGTAGTTTTCCCTAAAGTCTATGAAGAATTCGCCGAACTATTAGAACAAGAAAAATGTGTGATGATTAAGGGGAAGATTTCGAAGAGGAATGATGAGACATCTTTATTAGCCGAAAAAATAAAAGAACTTAAGTAAATAACCCAAAATTAAGGAATTTCATTGTCGGTTTCAAAAAAATACCTTTCGTCGTATGCCCGATACGACTCAAGGTATTTTTTCTTACCTCCTCGAACTTCACTTAATTTTGAGTTATTTACAACCTAATCTAAAAACCAACGAACTTCTTCGTCAGCCCTCTGGAAAATATTTAAGTTTTCGAGGTCCGACTTCTTAACGTGTATACCAGCAATCTTTAGTAATTTGTTTAGTTTTACCAATTCCGAAGTCGTACCTCTTTTTAAAAACTCAAAATATTTTCCCTCACTTCCTCGAATTTCATCTGATTTTGGGGTTATTTGTGTTATTTTTAACACCTCAAGTCGTTGAGGTGTTATATTTTTATTTTAATTTACCTTTCGTTTTATTATCACTATAAATTTTTTTCTAATAAAAGGAATAAGTAGTGATCCGATAGATAAAAAGGTTAGACCTCCCACAATACTAAAAGATAAAATAGTAATTCCAAATATTGTAATTCCACCATTTTGAATAATATTTAAACCAAATAATGTATAGTTATTATCGTAATAATTTTCTATCTTAGGTAATTCAATAAGTTCTTTATCCCAAAAATATTGAGTTCCATTAATATCCATATTTTTACCTCCACAATTAAAAATATTAAGCCCATCAGAATAAAAAGAAAACTCTTTACCCTGTGTTGATTTATACCCTAATTTATTAAGACCTTCATATAATTGTGGATTTTCGGGGTAATTAATATAAGTTGCATAAGGTTTATATCTAGATATCCATTCTATTACTGTGTTTATATTTGTTTGTTTAGGTTCTATAGAAATAAATTCTAAATCAGGTGTTATCTTTTCTATATTAAAATATTCCACTAATAAAATACCTAAAGTAGAATTAGATCTTAAATTGATTTTTTGGTCTTTACAGTCATTATATATTTTTTTACTTAAAAATAAGTCAAAATCATTCAAGCTTGAAGCGGATATTAAAGAAAAAGAAGGTATAAAAATAAACAAACATAATATTATTTTTAAGTATATTTTTTTCATATTTTCATTTATTTTAAATAGCTCAAGTCGTTGAGCCGTTCTGCTCTTTTAGAGCTAATTTAAATTTTATTTACAATGTTTTAGTTATCCACAGTTTACTTGATTTTTTGATATAAAATGTTATAGTTTCAATTAAGGAAGTGCCACCGAACCAAACTGTAGTGTTTATCACTGCGTTCCGCAAGGATAGGTTCGGTGGTTTTCTTTTATTCTTTTTTTGGCCACACTTGAACATACATTTCTTTACGACTAAGCATTTTTCTAAAAACCTGAGAATCTTTTCTTGAGTTAACAATAGATCTATTTATTGCCCCAGCAACATAATCAACCAACTGTAACAAATTGTTGGATTCAGATTTCTGCATCTTAACTTTTCTAATCTTCTTTTTATCAATGTTCATCTTTCTTCTTAAATATTTAGCTAATTGATTACGAAATTCATTATTTCCATTTTTATCTATAACAACAATTGATTTACTTAATTTATCTTTTGCATTCTCAAAAACAAGACTACATGCATATTTATAAAAAGAAGATTTATTCTTGAAACCTTCTCCATAAAGTTTGTTAGGATCTTTGTTTATGACAATACCATAATAGAAAAAATTATAAGGCATAACAGCTTTAAAAAACGAATCCCTAACTCTTAAAGAGTTTTTCTTAAAATGAAATTCTGAATTATCACTCCAACTTAATTCTTTCTTTAATAATTCAATTCTTCTATCACAATTAGTAGCCTCATCATAATCTTCAAATACTACCAAAGCAATAGTAAAAAACCGACTTGAACCGCTATTCATTTTTAATCCTGGATCTCCGGATTCATCAATAAAAACTAACATATTTTATTTTAACATTTTTAATATATTTTAAGTTATCCTTCCCTTTTTAATTAACTCAACTCGTTGAGTTAATTGATTAAAGTGTTCTTATTTTAACGTATAAAATACACCTGTCCCTATTTTACCATGTTGAACTAATTTTTCTTCCCTTTCCAACTCATCTAAATATCTTTCTGCTGTGGCATTGGAAACAGAACATAATTCCTCAACATTATTGTTAGTGATTCCTGCCTCACCGGCAGGCAGGTTTTCGTTATTTTTTAAAAATTCTAAAATTTTTTGTTTGTTCTCGATCTTAGCTTCAGCTTGTTTTGAAAGTATATTTTTCTTTCCACCATTCCCTTTCTGCATTCCAAAATAAGACCCTACAATAACCCCTGCTATTCCAACGACAATTAAAGTTAAATAATTCATTTTATTCTCTACTCATTAAATCTTTTATAATTACTTCCATTATCACCAAAACAACCATTTATTTCAAATGCTTTTAAAACTTCATTGGGTATATTTTCTTCTTCTATTAGACTACAAAATGGATCTTCTTGGCTTATATATAAAACTCTGTAATTCTCACCTTCTTTTTTCATAATAGCTGTTGAACCCCCTCGCCGTCCACTTACAATTACTTCATAAAAATCACCTAATTGGTTTCTAATCATAGCAATATTATTTCTATTTTTATAATCTAAGGCGTTTAAAAGAGGGATTTGTTCTATTTGGGCTTCCTCTAAAGAATTTCCACAAGACAAAACTAAATGACAAGCTTTGTCATAATTACCACTTCTATATGAAGTACAATCTAAATTAACCAACACAACACATAATTCATTTCCTCTTTCATAGGCTTGAATGTAATCATAAAAACGATTATCTGTAAAATCATCAGAAGAATTGTTTTTATTTAAAATAAAACCTCTGTTTGTAAATACTTGTTTAACTAAAGCCAATTCCTTATAAAAATATTCATAGGCAATAAGCGATTGGTCAATATGATTCTTTTCTTCTTTTGCTACAAAAAATGATTCATTGGCTGGAAAATTAAGATTATAACCATTCTCATCATTCCACCAAATAATTGATTGGTCTGATTGAATATCTGATGTTTTATCAATATTTTTGAAACGAATTTTTAATTCATCAACTACTGAAAGTGATTTTAATGAATCATTAAAATCACTTTCTTTAATCAAACCTACTTTGCGGAAACTTCCATCAATAGCCATTTGTAATAAAACCTCTTTTTTATTAAAATCAAATTTATAAACAAAACTAGTTCGACTAAAAGAATCACTCAATTGATTTTTGTCAGACTTAGAATATAAAGACATAACATACATATTAGTTGGTCCGTATTTTTCAGGAATATAATCAATATTATTTTCTATTTGATTCCATCTCTGTTCTTTGACTATAACACCAAGAACTCTATCATAAAAATCAAGATTCAAATTACCTTCATTTCCACAAAAACTGGCCTCAACATTTTCTTTAACAATTCTCTCAAAAGCTTTAGTAAAACTAAAACCACCAAAAACAACGTTTTCAGCTTCTACTTTTTTACCACAAAGTGTTATTTCAATATATTCTTCTGGTTTTATTAAAAACTCTCTTTCTTCAAATACTGGTTCTGTTATATCTGGAACGACATTATTCCAATTTAATGATTTTATTTGTTCACTTTGAACAATATAATTAACACCACTATTTCTGCTTATCATATTCCAAGAAATAAATAGGATTATAATAGCAAATATTAAAATGATTATTCTCTTTTTCATTAAATTTTATTATACCATAATTATATTTAACTATTTTATATGTGTGTTATAATTTATTTAGATGAAAAATAAAAAATTTTTAATATATATATTTGGGATTCTTAGTGTTTTAATTTTCTCACTCCAAAGCTTATTTTATTATGCTTTTTCTGGGGGTGTTCAAACAAAGGAATTTATCACAGGAATATTATTTTTAATAATTTCACTTTTTTCAATAATTGCACTATTTTTTATCAAAAACAGTCCTCGTCTCGCCGGTAAAATATTTATCTTTTCAGGATTATCCGCTTTAATTGTTATGAATGTTCGTATAGAAAATATATTATTTTTATTTACAAAATCTCCTATAGGTATAGTCATGATTACAATACCTTTAATTTTCATAATAATTGGGAGCTTTATATTAAGTTTTTCTACAAATGATTAAAAACCTCTAGTGTTACAAACACTAGAGGTTAAAAAATAATTTATTAAATGTTTATTTTATTTTTTTCTTTCATCATTAACAAGCTTTTCATGATCAAGACGCCCTATATTCGCAATTCCATAAAAAAGTCCGTCTATTTGATTTTTGTTAATACAAAATAACAAGAAAAATTCCTCATCATTTAAAACATAAGCTGATTCATGTAAACTTTGTTCAAAAATATCAGAAACAAATCTTAAATATAACTTTTCATCTAATAAACCGTTTTCGTAAAGTTTATCAAAGGAAGTTTTCTGTTTTAACATATTGTATTGATATTTCTGAAGAAGCTCTTTCTTTTTTGTAGGAAAATCAACTCCCAGAGCTTCATCTATAGCAAAACTAAAATCTTTAACAAGAAGAAGTTCTTTATCCTCAAACAACTCTTTATTTTCATAAATACTTCTTGTTTGTTCTCTGTAATATTGTCTTCTGAAAACAATATTGGAATCTTCTTTTAAACCTTCTAAAAGATAAAGCTCACCATCTCTTATTTCTAATTGTTGATTTTGAGCAAATGCAACACCACCAAAAAGAATAACAAACAACATTGTTGAAAAAAATACTATTTGATTTATTTTAAACATTTTCTCTTTTCCTATAAATTATAAGTTAGAAGATATCAATAATTACAGTAAATTGACCAAAAATTTGTCCCGTAAGTACCATATAACCAACGACTAGTACTGTATCCATTAACTGAAGAATCCAACTCTTTATTAATAGGATACAACATACGGTTTGAGTGTTGATGACAAACTCCTTGAACAAGATAAGTCATACTACCCGCAGCATAACATAAAGAATTTAATACTTGGGAATCTGTAGCAGATCCGCTTGTCACAACAGAACCACCTGTTGTAGCACTTCCACTTGGAAAAGATCGACAATTAGAAGAATTATCTACACATACATAAGTATGATCCAACCAACTTAAACCAGGAACGGCTACATTGGTATCATAAGCCGCAATAACATCAGCTTGCAAAAAACTCACACCAACAAACATCAATAGTGAAAAGATAATTCCAACTATCAAACTAATTCTAGTTTTCATTTTGACCTCCTAGGTCTTTTTTAATTTAGGTTTAAATTTAGTGAAAAAATATTTACTAAGATAACTCTCAAAAGAATAGTATATCACCTCCTTTCATTTCTGTAAGAACACACTAATTACAAATTTATACATATTTATTATGAAGTTTCAGTAAAGAAAAAATAAAGAAATTATGAAGTTTTTCAACAATATCTTATAATTTAAAAAGTAGGGGTGCTACCCCTACTTTTTGCAAAACAAAACAAAAACCTACACTTTATTGACGGTCGATAAAGTGTAGGTTTTTGTTTTTTGTGACCTTACCGGGAATCGATCACGAATCACTAAGTAAAATTTTTCGCTTTGCTCAAATTTTACAAAGTGTTCTCGACCCCGTCTCAGAAAATCTCGGATTTTCTTCCGACCTTCGATTATCTCCACAGGAGATTCACTAGAATCAAAAAATAACAGTCAGAAAGACTGTTATTTTTGATTTGTGACCTTACCGGGAATCGAACCCGGATTGCCGCCTTGAGAAGGCGATGTCCTAACCATTAGACGATAAGGCCATTACTATATATTATATTTTAAATTAACATTGTCTACTATATTTCAAAGACATCGCCTTCAACGAAGGCTTATCCTATGACCTCGTAAACATCGGTCATTTCTTCGCTATCGCTCAGAACCGGATTAAAAGCAAAGAAATTTGCTTTTAATTCCAATAACCATTAGACGATAAGGCCATTACTATATATTATATTTTAAATTAACATTGTCTGCTATATTTCAAAGACATCGCCTTCAACGAAGGCTTATCCTATGACCTCGTAAACATCGGTCATTTCTTCGCTATCGCTCAGAACCGGATTAAAAGCAAAGAAATTTGCTTTTAATTCCAATAACCGTTAGACGATAGAGCCAATTAGCTCGGATTATATCAATTTGAAATAAAAAAGCAAAATTTATTTCCCTACCCTGTCTTTTACTGCATAGATAATAGTGTTGATTTCTTCGTTATCTAAAAACTTTAGAGTAATCAACCAAACAATTATGCCTGTTAGTCCAGAGAATAGTCCTTGTAGGAAAACTCCGATTAGGGTTTGGATATCAAAAACATTATCCCAAATCTTCAAAGAGAAATAAGCGATTATTCCCATTAAAATTGAAGCAATAGAAATTTGAATAATAGTTTGTGATAAGTCTTTTAATGAATACTGAAAATCTTTTTGAATAAAAAAGAATAACAAAAATAAATTTATAATAGTAGCAATAGTAAAGCTTAAAGGTAAAATAATCACTTGAATATCTGAAATGTCTTGAATCTTTAATAGATAGCCAAACAAATTTAAAAGAATGGGTAAGCTTGTGAAAATCCATTTGAACAAAAAAACTGAAATTATAATAAAAACTGAAGAAATTACATTTATCAAAACAGGTCTCTTGGTTATTCCTGCGGCATAATAACTCCTGACAAAAAACAAAATCAAGGATTGAGCCGGAATAGACAAAGCAAAAATCGCTAAACAAGCCGCGGTTAAACGAGTATCTACCCAAGTGAATTCTCCTGAGCCTAAAACAGTTCGCACTATTTGGGCTCTTAATATAAAAAATAAAACTAGAGCTGGAATAGTCCAGAACAAAATATGTCGAGCCGTTATACTAATTTGATCCATAAATTCAACCCTCTTTTCCTTAGATATTTTAGACAACATAGGAAAAGCAGCAGTAGTATATGAAACCCCAATAATAGTTAAGGGAACGGATTGCAAGGCATAAGAAAAGTTAAAGATAGCAATGGAACCTTGTCGCATATAAGTAGCAATAGAAATCAAAACCAAGATAGCCAAAGAACTAGCAGAAACAGCGAGAGTTCGAGGCAAAGATAAAGCCATTAAATCCTTTATTTTATTAATGTGAATCTTGAAAGTGAATTTAGGAATAAAACCAAGTTTGTAAATAGAGGGTAATTGAATAACTAAATGCAGAAAAGCTCCTGTTACAACCCCAAAGGCAAGCCCAGAAATACCCCACAAAGGGTAAAACCACAAGATTCCGATAATTATACCTATGTTATAAAGCAAAGGACTAAGAGCATAAACAAAGAATTTTTTTTGAGTTTGAATAACAGAAGTAAAGAAATTTGATAAACCTAAGAGAATTGGAGACATTAACATTATCTTGGTTAAGAGAATAACTTGCTCTAAAACATCAGCAGAAAAACCTCGGAAAACAAAAGGGATTATTTTAGGAACTAAAAGAAAAGTAATAGCAGATATTATTAAAACCAGAAAAAAGAAAACCGAAAAAACTTCATTCATAAAGTTCTTGGCTTTTTCTTCACTCTTCTCCTGTGATAGAAATGGAATTAGAACAGAAACAGAAACAATCGAAGCTACTGTGATAAAAATAAAATCAGGAATTCTAAAAGCTGAATAATAGATATCGAGAACTTCCCCAGCTCCAAATGTATGGGCTAATATCCTGTCCCTTAACAGAGCTAATAATTGAGATAAAAGGGCTGAAAAACCCAAAACATAAGCGGCCCTATGCAGACCGCTTATATCTTTATCTAAAAAATTGAAAACTCTTTTTATCATCTTTTCTTAAATTAAAATGATTATTCTTCAACTACTTCTTCGGGTACTTCTGTGTTGTCTTCTTCTGTTGTTACATCCTCAGCAGGTGCAGGCGCTGGTGCAGATGCCTGTTGTTCAAAACCATAGAATGGGTCTCTTCCCTCTTCTACATTTTTCAAAATAGCATCTATGTTTTCATCATTAGGATTTAAGATTTTTAGGTCACTAAATTGACCAAGGGCTTTTTCTTTTTCACCCATAACATCGTATGTTAAGGCTAGTAAATATTTAGCATCTGAGTAATAAGGATTCAAAATAACAGCTCTTTCTAGAAAGGCTTGAGCTCTTTCATAATCCTTTTCTTCATAATTGAAAGCTCCTAATTGTAGGAATACCTGTGGGTCATTAGGAGAAACATTTGCCAAAGCTTCAATCACTTGAATTGCCTTTTCTTTATCTCCTGCGTTTAATTCTATTTGAGACAACAAATAATAAGCATCTGAATAATTATTTTTCATTTGAATTGAAATTCCAATGTATTCTCGAGCTTTTTCTAGGTCTTCATTAGCAATTTCTAGATTAGCTAAATTCAAAACTAACAAAGGGTTAGAAGGATTTAATCTAATGGCTTCTGAATAAGCCTGCAAGGCACTCTCGTATGAATTTTCTAATTTCAACGGAACAACAGCTCCGTAAACTTTAGCTATGTTCACCCAGTTTTGGTAATTATTCATATCCAACTGCAATGCTCTTTGAGCTGACCCTACAGTAGCAGAAAATACATCTTGGAATTGTTTTTGTAAATCTTCTTCTGAAACATCTTTTTGATTGAACACATTTTGTAATTGCATCAAGTTCAAATCGGTCAAATTTCTGTAATAAAAATCAGTAGGGTATTTATTTACTGCTCCAACTATCTTTTCATAACCTTTGTTAAAATCGTTATCAACATTGATAGCTAGAACTCCCTCGTTAAATTGAACAGAAGCCAATACTTTTTGAGTGAACAAATATCCTCCAAAACCATTTACTCCTATGAATATTATCATTGTAGTAACAAGCCCTATAGACTTTGATTTTGAATGTAGTAAAGAAATTTTATTCACTTTTACTAAATTATCTTGTTTCAAGAAAGATAATAGAACCCCAAGAATCAAGAAAGTTAAACCTAAAATTACTATCCCTGGAATATAGAAAACTAAGAACATGATTAAATATACAGCTGATAGGAACAGAGATAAAGCCACAAAATGGTCTAACTGATTATTTCTAGATTTTTTCAACAATCTGAAACCTAAATAGATAAAAGAAATAATAAATAACATCCAAGAGATAAATCCTAGTAAACCAACTGTAGTTAATGAAGTTAAAATAAATCCAGCTCCTGTATTAAAATCAGTATTCCAGAATTCTGTATTATTTACTCCTTGAGGTTTATAAGCTACCCACTGATTAATAAATTTTGTTGGGCCTACCCCCAATAGAGGATCAGTTTTTAAGCTAGATATAGCGATAGAAAATGTACTAGAAATAGTAGGTCTTACCTCGTAGTTTGAAATTCCGAACATAGAGGGTAAGATTCCTCCTATTGTTCCTTGTAAGAATACAAATAGTAGAGTTATAACAAAAACATATGGTGCAGGTGTTTTATACAGTTTGCTGTAATCCACTGAGTCCTCTTGTCTTTTATTTAAGAAAAGACTGTAAATAACCAAGAATAGAGAAGCTAACATCAAAAACATCCAAACTAAATTGAAATTAACTAACCAAACAAATAATAATGAAATTACCAACAATATTGAACTTAATATTTTGGTCATTTTATCTCTACCCAAGTATTCATTAGCGATAAGTGAAATCAAGGCAATCAAACCAAAGAATAAACTAAACTCATTCCATGACCCAATTAAGTTTGAGGTAGTTGTATTAAACAAACCTAGAGAAAGAAAATCAGCACCAAAGAATAATCTTAGGATATGAACAATCGCCATTATCACTGAAGACAAAATTAATCCAGTATATAAATATAACACTTTCTGTTTATTGTTGAAGGCTCTAGCTGTAAGAAACATAAGCACAAATAGAGAACCTATAAATACAAAAGTGCTAGTTTCAAATCCATAACCAATCAACCCAGCCATTATTGAACCAGAGAAAAGTGCTGATAGTAAATAAGAAATAGGCACCAAGTAAGCGGATATTACCAAAAGATTTTTTGATAAAAAGAAATCCTTGCTTTTAATTCTTTCAATAACCCAAAGCAAAAATAGCAAGGCTACAGATGAAAATAAAATCACATTTTTTCCTAAAACAAAAGAATATGTATTCGCTGGAATAATAAAAATTGGCAAAAGAAATGATAGAACCACCCCTATCAAAAAAGGTATCTTCTTTAAAGAAGAAGTTTTATTTAAACTTATTGTTGTATCCATTTTTTGTTTTTGTTACTTATAATGCTTATATTATAAACTTTTTAGACTGTCTTTACCAATGCATAAAATGTGAATAACTTGTTCAAAAAACCTTTAAACTGCAATAAAGATTAAAAAACCTATCAGCTCACTAGTGACCCGATGGGTTTTTCCTATTTTTTGAAACTTATAACTATAGTTCGCTTCGTCAGAAGTATTTTTTATTTTTTAAAAAATTAAAAAAAATACTTATTCCTCGCGAAGACAGTAAGGTTATGCTGTTTTTAATTCTAAATGCTTTTCAACTTTTTCTAATCGTTTTTCAATACCTTTTATATAATCAATATCAACTTTTAAATTTAATTCATTTTTCACAAAATCAAAATCTTTTCTTATAGATACTACTTCTTTTTCAATATTATCAAGACGACCATCTATAGTATCTAAATGATTATTTATTTCATTTAATTCTGTTTTAATATTTCCAATCTCTTCAAAATTCATGTCTACTTTTTTCGCAACATGATCTAATCTATTACTTAGGTTTTCATTAACTACATTTATTTTATTACTTAGATTTTCATTAACTTCATTTATTTTATTACCTAGACTCTCATTAACACCACTAAGACCCTCTCCAAACATTTTGAAATCAGAACGAAGACCCTCCAAAACAATAGTGAAATTATCTCTTTCTTCTTTTCTTATTTTTGTTTCTTTATCCATAATAAATATTATATCAAAGTTTTTTATTTTTGTATCTCTTTTTCTTAAATCTTTTTTAAAGATATCAAGCTAACAAATCAATAACATCTTCTTTTTTCCACAGGTTGTTCACTTATTAATTTTTACCTTTTAATATCTTTCTTTTTAACTTCTTTTCTAGCTCAATTTTTGCTTTTTTTGCTATAGTTCCTCCTTTTTTAGCTACTTTTTTATTTTCATTAAAATTTTGTGGTTTTTCTGTCTTACTAATTTCTGTAGTAGAAGTTTCTGCTAACATATTTAAAACTAATTCTAAATTAGTCATATTATCTTTCAAAGAATCTTTCTTTAAACCCTTAAATTTCTTATATTCTTGAGTATTCATCTCACTCCAAGATTTTAAAATCTCATTAGTTAAAATAGCGTATTCCACATCTTTGGTTACTCCTCGTTTATTCCATTCATCAGTTAATTCTTTTCTAATTTCAATTGATTTTAATCTTTGGTTTATCCATTTTTCGTCATAACCTTTTCTTTGATATGTTTTAATTGCTCGATTAATAGCTATTTCAGGATCATAAATTTCATTTATTCTTTCATTTCCAACTTTAGCCAACCATAACTTAAAAGGTTCTGCTTTTTTACTAGGAATTGATTGAACTAATCTAAAAATAGTTCTTGTGTCTGCTACATCTGTTAAATAAAATTTCCCATCGGCAGATTTTAATTTCAGTTGGTCACAATCTGTGACCAACTGACTTCCTTCATCTTTTAATCGTTTTTTAAGAGTTGTCCAATAACTTTTAGCTTTTTTAAAATCAATTTGTTCAGTAAGAATTGAAACAATATCAATAACAGAAAAATACCACTCCTCTTTTTTCTCATCCCAAATTCTTCGAACCTCTTTTTCTTGAAAAATTATTGGCTTTATTTTTTTTAAATTTTTTTTATTAGTTTTCATTATAGAAATTTTATCAAAACTTTTTCTAGATTGCTTCCCCAGCACTTTGAATAAAATTACTTATTTTTTATCTTACAATTATTATTTATTTTTAATAAATTTTATTTATATGATTATAACAAAGTGCTGGGTCGCAAAGACGAAAAATTAAAATTTTTTAACTTTCGACTCCTGCCTGCCGGCAGGCAGGTTATGGACTTTTGACTTTCGACTCGCTAACCTATCAAAGCAATGACCATTCCCATAATGGCGAAAATGATACTGATTACCCAATAACGCATTACTACTTTATAACTAGGCCATCCCAAAGCCTCAAAATGATGATGAATCGGGGCTACTAAAAATACTTTTTTACCTCTGATTTTTTTAGAGGCAACTTGGATAATGTTTCCTAAAACTGTAGCAAAAAGTGGGAATGCAATAATAGGCAAAACTAAAACCTGTCCTGTTAGGAAAGCCACCACTGTTAAGGTTACAGTTAATCCCAAGATACCTGTTTCTGACATATAAAACCGAGCAGGTGGAATATTAAACCAAAGGAAAGCCAAAATTCCTCCTACTATAACGGCACAGAAAGCGGCCAAGTCGATTTGATTTTGAAAAAAAGCTATCCCTGCATAAGCTGAAAAAATAGTTCCCATTACCCCTCCCGATAAACCATCAATCCCATCTATTACCCCACTAGCAAAAAGTGCTAACATAACCAACATAAAAAATGGGATAAAGAATAATCCTAAGTACCATTCCCCAATAAAAGGAATAAGTACACTGGTTACATCTAATTTAAAATAAAACCAAAAAGCTCCGATTAATCCTATCCATAGGACAATTAAAATTCTTGCTTTTAGAGATAATCCTCCTGCTATATATTTACCCTTTCCTGAAACAACTAAAATGTCATCAAATAAACCGACAAGAGAGCCAGCTATCAAAGTAAATAACGGCAACCAAGTTTGACCTCGACTCATAAAGTCCATTTTTTGAGTAAAATCTGTTGGGTAAAGCCAAGAAATTAACCAAAATATAAAGATAGTAATCAAAACACTCATCCAAATAACAATACCCCCCATTCTAGGAGTTCCTGTGTCTTTTTCTTTATGTAATTTGTTGAAAATAGGAGTTCCTCCACCACCTAAGCCTTTTTGTTTACCAGAAGTCTTTTTCCACATTTTGTGCTTGTATAAGTAGTGGGTTAAGGCAGGAGCAATAGCTAAGCCAATAAAGAAAGAAACTGTCCATGGCACAAATATTTTTACTACATCTAATAACATAATGTAACTAGTCTAAAGTCTTTAAAGTCGAAAGTCAAAAGTTTTTTGATTTTGATGATTAACAGACTTGTTTAATTTTTAATACCTAATTCATAATTTTGATATTGATCTTCTACACTTGCCCAAAATAATTTTTCCAAATCACTGAATCTCTCCTCTTTTGTTGACCCTAAAACAGAGATAATTATATTATGCCCAATTCCTATATCAAAGGCCATAATTAAATTTCCTCCTGCTAAATCTGTGTAGCCTGTTTTTGAAGCAATCACTCCTGGTAACTTATCAATTATTATATTTGTGTTTACCGCTTTATGAGTTAAGGTATCTGAAGTCATTTCTTGTTCTTTTTGAGTGCTGGCTTCTAATAAATTTTTATTATCTTTTAAAATATTTTCCATTAAAATTACAGTATCCTTAACTGAACCATAGGCTCCACTCATAGTTTCATTTAAATCCAAACCAGATTCATTTAGAAAAAAAGACTGGGTCATCCCCAATTCTCTTGCTTTGTTATTCATTTCTTGAATAAAGTCTTCAGGGGCTTTTCCTTTGATAGAAGATACCATTGAGGCTAAGGCACTCGCTCCATCGTTAGACGAAGACATCAAAACAAAATCAATCATATCTAATAAATTCCACTGTTCTCCTAAAAGAAGGCCATTATCCCCTTCTTTTTCTAAATTATTATTTTGAATGGTTAAGGTTGAATTGTTTTTTATGTCATTAAAAACAATATATGCAGTCATTAATTTAGTTAAGGAAGCTAAAGGTAATTGCATTTCTTCATTTTTTGAGGTAATTATCTTTTGGCTTTTTGTATCCCAAACTAAGTAAGCTCTAGCTGACAAAGATAAATTTTTAAAAACATCCTCCTTGATAGCTCCTCTCATTTCAGTTAAATCCCTTTTCTCTATAAGAGATTTTTCATATTGCAAGTTAAAATACAAAACAGCTTGGACAGCCAGGAAAAAACAACCAGCAACCAAAGCTACCCCTAAAGCTAAAATTAATTGTTTTTTTGTAAATTTAAATTCTTTTTCTTCATCCATGATTATTTAGTTATTTAGTATATAGAAGGTGAAAGGTAGAATGTGATTTTTATAATTTTTTGCAGAGCAAAAACTTTACCACCCACTATTATCTACTATCTACTTGCTATTTATTAATTATTTTCAGGAAAAACATCTTCCTCTTTGTTATTAATAATTTCTATTTCTTTTTTAACTTCACCATATTCAGGCAAGTCTTCAATTCTAGATAGTCCTAAAAATGATAGTAAGTCTATTGAAGCTTTATAAAGATAACTTCTTGAATCATTAGGGTTTTCAACTTTTTCTATCAAACCTCGAATATGTAAATTTCTTAAAATAAAATTAGAGTTAACACCTCTTATATAATCAATTTTTGCCCTAGTAATAGGCCCCTTATATAGTACTATAGATAATGTTTCAAGAGAAGCCTTTCCTAAATCTTTGTTTATTTCTTCTTTACTAATTGATTCTATTATATCAGAAACTTCTGGCGAGGTCCCTAAGGAAGCTGAATCATCGTTCATAATTAAAACAACCCCTCTTTCTTCTAACAGGATTCTTAGTCTATTTAAAGATTCTTCAATTTCATCCAAATCTTTTTCAAGTATTTTAGACAATTTTGTTTTTAAGACAGGTTCCCCTGTATAGAATAAAATTGCTTCTATTTTTGCTTCAAGTGTTAACATTACGATTAGTTGAAAGTCTGTAAAGTCCTTAAATTCAAAAGTCAGATCTGCTTGTCAGCAGAAGTCGAAAATCGAAAGTGAAAAATTCATTTGCAAATTTTTTGACTTTATGGACTTTCTTGACTTTATGGACTTTTGACTTGTTTATATATAATTCGGTGTATTTAATTTTTGAGTATCCATATCAATATCCCCAAATTGACTATCCTGTTTAACATTAATTACTCCTTGTTTAACTAATTCAAGCATAGCGAGAAAACTAACAACAATATTTACTTTTTTTTCTCTAGAAAAACTTGTGTTTGAATTTAATCCAGAGTATTCTTTGAAACTCATTTTCAAAGAAGTCTGTATCCTTTGACTTAAGTTTTCTATTACTTCTTCTAAAGAAATTATCTTATCAACAACAGCTTTAGGAGATATAATTTTTTTAGGAACTTGTTTTATAACATCTTTTATTAAAAACAGCAAATTCTCTTTTTTTATATTTTCGTCAGGAGAAAATATAATTTCTTTTCTTCTATTTATCTGACGAGAAAAAACAATTCTTTTGCCAAAAATATTTTCAATATTTCCACTTAATTTCTTTATTTTTTGATACTCTTTTAATCGGTCTTCTAACTCCTCTATGGATTGTTCTTCTTCAGAGGTTAAATCTAACTCTGGAAGTAATGATTTTGATTTTATCAACATTAAAACTGAAGCTGTTAAAATAAAATCGGCCGAAGATTTTAAAGAAAATTTCTCTAATTTGTCCAAATAGTTTATATAATCATCGGCTATTTTAGACAATGAAATATCACTAATGTGCATTTTTTTGCTTTCAATCAAGTGCAAAAGTAAATCCAGAGGTCCTGAAAAAACCTCGGTGACTACATTGTAGTTTTCTTTACCCGACATTTACCAATTATACATTATTATCTGATTTTTATATATTAAAAACTGTGTAAAACAAAATAAAAAACAGATTGGTGCTTATAGATACACCAACCTGTTTGACCTTAACCTTATGGAGCGATTTTTATTGTTGTGTTTGTATCGATGGATAAAAATTTACCATCCATATCGATAATTTTTAACAAAAAACCTTCTGGGTTATCAGAATGAATAACCTTGAGGGTTGCAACGGGGAAAAATCGCATCGAGTTAGAATGTGAAAAACCTAATTCTTCCTTTTTAAAAGCTTTATCAAGTGAAATCCACTTCCCAACAAGAGCTTCTTTGGCACAAACCTGCTGGGCACGAAAATACATCTCATTTAGCCAGCCAATTAAATGGCACCTGGCGTCCACCTTTAATTCTTTGTCTAAAGCCAAGATGTCCTTCAACAACATTTCACCAAGAAGAACATGGCCAATGTAAAAGTCATCTTTAAAAAGATCTACTTTACCTTCAGTTAAAATCTCCCACATTAGACTTTTCATGATTCTCTCCTTTTTTTAAAATAAAATTTAAACAGCTATTTTGAGTATAGCCGAAAATTATTTAAAGGCAAGAAATAAATAGCCCAACAGGATGGGCTATTTATTTTGGCTCTATTGAGCTTTTTTTTAAATATTAAATTTTATCTTCTCGTAAAGACAAATTTTTACAAAGTAAAAATTCGTGACTTTTGACTTTACAGACTTTATGGACTTTTGACTCATTTAATTCATTCCTCCTCCGTGTCCATGCTGTAATTCTGATTCGTCTTTTGGTTCATCGGCAATAGCCACTTCTGTAGTTAAAAGAATTCCAGCTGAGGAAGCTGCATTCTGGATTCCACTTCGTGCTACTTTTACAGGGTCCAAAATTCCAGCCTTAAACATATCATCAATTATCATATCACTAGATGCATCATAACCACCATTCCCTTTTATATTTTTAACTTTATCCACAATTACTGATCCATCATCTTTTCCTGAATTAATGGCGATTTGTCGCAAAGGAGCCTCTAATGCTTTGATTAAAATATCAAAACCTACTTTAAATTCTGATTCAAAGTTCTTCAAAGTTGATTTGATTACTTTTCCTTCTAGTTTTTGAGCAATCTTTACCAAAGCTGATCCCCCACCGATTATAATCCCTTCTTCAATAGCAGCTTTTGTAGCATTAACGGCATCTTCTATTTTTAATTTTAGATACTTCATTTCTGTTTCGGTTGATGCACCTACTTTGATAACAGCAATTCCTCCAGTTAATTTTGCAATTCTTTCTTGTAATTTTTCTTTATCAAATTTTGATTTAGTTGAATTAAATTGTCCTTTCAAAGAAGCTACCCTGTTTTCTATTTGAGACTTTTTACCTTTTCCATCAACAATAATTGTTCGGTCTTTGGTAGATAATACTTTATTAGCTTTACCTAAAACATCTAATTCTGTATTCTCTAATTTCATTCCAGTCTTTTCTGAAACAACTTTGGCACCAACCATAACAGCGATGTCCTCCATTATTTCACTCTTATTATTTCCGAAGCCTGGGGCTTTAATAGCTAAAATATTAAATGCACCTCTTATTTTATTCACTACAAAAGTAGCTAAAGCTTCTCCGTCCACATCCTCTGCAATAATCACTAAATCTTTTTTTCCTGTCTCTGCTAATTTTTCTAAAACTGGTAAAATTTCTTTAATAGTTGAAATCTTTTTGTCTACTAGCAAAATAGGAGTATCATTAAATTCTGATTCCATTCTTTCTGTGTTAGTAATCATATATGGAGAAATGTATCCATTATTGAATTCCATCCCTTTAACCACTTCTGATTCAACTCCAAATGATTGAGATTCTTCTACTGTTACCACTCCGTCTTTTCCTACTTTCTCAATAGTATCTGCAATAATTTTTCCAATTTCTTCTGACTCAGCCGAAATAGTTGCTACTTGTTGAATTTCTTTTTTATTATTTATAGGCTTTGCCATTAACTTTAATTCCTTAACAACTTCCTCTGTTGCTTTTTCAATTCCAGCTTTAATACCCATAGCATTTACACCCATGGTTGTTTTTTTCATTCCTTCTTCAATTATGGCTTGAGCAATAACCATAGAAGTAGTTGTTCCGTCACCTGCCAAATCGTTAGTCTTTGAAGCTACTTCTTTAAGAATATCAGCCCCCATGTTTTCGAACTTGTCTTTTAAAACAATGTCTTTAGCAATGGTTACTCCGTCATTAGTAATTGTAGGAGCGCCATAACTTCTTTCTAAAACAACATTTTTACCTCTTGGTCCAATAGTAGTTTTTACGGCATCAGCTACTTTGTCAATTCCCGCTTTTAAAGCCTCACGAGCTTCTGAATTAAATTTAATTATTTTACTCATATAGTTATAGTTTAGTTATTTTTTAGCTTATAATTTTTTCTGGGTTGCTTCATTAAAATAATTTAGAGGTACGATCTCAGCACTGGTAAAACCAAGCAAATTACTAAAGATCATTATTATTTTAATTCAGAGATCGGACCTCAAATTTCAACTTTCTAATTTATAATCGCTAAGATGTTTTCTTCTTTTAATATAAAAAAATCTTCTTCGTTTATTTTTACTTCATCATAGGCATATTTTGAAAATAGAACCTTGTCTCCTATTTTTACATTCATTTTGATTAATTTTCCATCACTATATTTACCTTCTCCTACGGCTACGACTACTCCTTGATCACGAGTTTTTTCTTTATCAATAGTATCTGGGATTATAATACCAAAATTACTTTTTTTCTCCATTTCCTTTTCTGTAAGAGGACGAATTAAAACTCTATCAGCTAAAGGAATTATTTTATTTTCTTTTATTTTTTTATCCATATGTATATTAGTCAAAAGTCTATAAAGTCGAAAGTCCATAAAGATAAAAATTATTTTTCAATTTTTATATTTTTTTCACTTTCCATACTTTATATTCTATTTATTATTAATAATAAAACCTTTGTTTAATTATATTCTTATGGTAGATTTAGTCAAATTTAAAAAACTTGCATATTTATAATTGCTATTGTATAATTTTAACAGTAAAAAATTGTAACTTAAACTAGGAGGTGAAAGATGAAATTCACAAAAATGACAGTAAAGGAAGAGAAAGACTTCTGGAAAAAAGCAAAGACAGATTTCGTCAAGATCGGATTGACGAAATTACCGTTTTTGTTGGGAGTCTATTCCAACAAAAGAGCTTCTGAATTAGTATTAGTTCAATTTGGTGGAACTGCCGATCTGGTAAGAATCACAGAAGCAAACTTTTCCAAAATCTCTCTGGAAACAGTTGAGTTTGTTATTTCAAACTTGATTGAAGAGGCCAGAGAAGGAAAATCAATCCTTTGGGAAAACTACTCTTCTTTTTCCTATCTTCTGGGCTGTGGGAAACCAGCCAAAGAAAATGAAAAAGTGAAAGTTCCCGTAGCTGCCTAAACCAAAAACCCCTTGTCGTTGTATTACTTACAATGACAAGGGGTGGTTTTTATTTAAATCTTTTCTGTATTAATTTTGCGTTTAATCCGCATTTAGTCCGCGTTTTACTCTTCCTTATCAGGCTTTTCTATCAATAAAGGCTCAATTTCAGCAGAATCCCCTGTAATTCTATAAACATCTTTATCTATCTTTCCTAATTCTTTACGAGAAGTATTAAAGTGATTTACTGTAGTCGCCAAGGAAGCTCCTAATTTTGTATGGTAAGAATCGTAAGCTTTAATATGAGCCTGTAATTTTTCTACATTTTTAATTATTTCTTTAGCTGATTCTTCAACTTTAAAAGCCTTGAACCCTTGCAAAATTGTATTTAAATAAGCCACAAAAGTTGTAGGGGAAACGATAATTACTTTTCTATCTCTATAGGCGTATTCAATAAGAGACTTTGTATTTATTTTTATAGAACCTACCTCATTCACTAATAAGTCATAGTAAATAGCTTCGGCTGGAATATACATAATAGCAAAAGGCAAAGTTCCTTCTTTTATTTTTATATATTTTGAAGTCTCATCAATCCTCTTTTTTAAATCATTGGTAAATTCTTTTTCTAAAATTAATTTTCTATTTTCATCATCCTCATTAACTACTCGATTATAATTATCTAAAGAAAATTTTGCATCTACAGGAATAATGCCGTCCTTTGTGTGTATTACGGCGTCTACGATATCTCCATCTGCAAAAGAATATTGCATTTGATAAGCAGTAGGAGGAAGAATATTACTTAAAATTAAATCTAAACCAGCTTCCCCTAAACTTCCTCTTTGTTTTTGATTTTTTAAAACTTTTTCCAAATTCTGAAGCTGTTCAGTCATTCCAAAAACTTGTTTATTGGTTTCTTTAATTTCTGTCATTTTCTCGGTTACATCTTTGATAATTTTTTGTGAATTATTTGCTATGTCATTCATCAATCTTTGAGATTCCCCAAACTGAGTTTTAACTGATTCGCTCATCAATTTTGAAGACTCCCCTATCTTTGAATCAAGAGTTTTATTCAATTCGTTCATTTGGTTTTGTAAAAGCGAAAAAGCATTTTCGTTTTGCCCTTCATTTTTATCTTCCTGTCCTTTTTTTACAAGATTATAAATAAACCACAGGAAAACTCCGTTTACTAAAACTAAAAAGACAATAATAAAAACATATATAAGTGTTGTATTCATAAAACCATTATACCATAAAAATTAATTGACAATAAAAATATTTAAACTATTATCTAAGGTAGAAAGTGAGTAATAATTACTTTTGGAAGTAATTTTGATAAATATATTTTTAACGAATTTAAAGGAGATAAAAATGAATGTCGTGGCAATAAATACAGAAAAACAGAGAAGAGAAGATCAGAAATTTTTAGATTCTCTCAAACCAGGGATGGTTGTTGAAATACCAATTCGGTTAATTAAAAGGAACTCTGAGCAACCCCGAAAAGAATTCAAGTTAAGTGAACTGCAAAAGAAAGCAAATTCTATGAAGGATGCAGGGGATGTTGAAATTCCTATTAATGTAACCGTACGTGATGGTTTTGTTCTGATTATTGATGGAGAATGTCGTTTTAGAGGAGCAAAGATAAACAACTTTACTAAAATTTCTTGCCTTATCAAACCCCAAATGGAAGACAAAGAAGTATATAAAAGAAGCTTTATAGCAAATACACAAAGGACAGATATGTCCTTAATGGAAATTGCAATTGGTTTTGAACAATTAATGAAAGATTATAATTTAAACCAATCCGAAGTAGCAGAAGTTTCTGGTTTTAGCCAAGGGTTTGTAAGCAATACTCTTAAACTTTTACGTCTAAAAGAATCTCTAAGAAAAAAGGTTATAACAGAGGAACTTGATAATGGAATCGCTCTAATGATTGCTGCTTTTAAAGAAAATCATCAAGATATGATGTATGATCTGTGGTTAGAAGTCCGTAAAGATAAAGCCGAGGAATTAGGAAAAAAGGCTGAAACAATTAAGCTTCATCCAAATTTTCTAAATAGAATTTTCACAGCCGCTGCTGAAAAACACGGAATTAAAAGACGTTCTAGAAGAGGCGGTCAGAAAAGACAACTTTCATCGACAGAACAAACCATGAGAGCTGTCATTCGTATCTGTAAAAGTCTTGGTACTGAAATCAAATTTATTGAGAACGAAACAGCTGAATCTCTTCATAGCCAAAAAACGACATTCACAGAATTGATGACTACGATGGAAGAAGCTTTGAAATCCTTAAAGGCACAAACCGAAAGGATCCAAGAAATGGACGGTTGGAAACCTGAAGATAAAGACTAAATTGCGGAGCTGAGCTGATGTTGAAAAAAATATATTTGCAAAAGAGCATTTAACCAATAGGTTAAATGCTCTTTTAAATTTTTATGAGTTATTTCCTTTCTCAAAAAATATATATTTAGCTCCTTCAATTAATGCTAGGTTGAAAATTCCGAGTAAAATCATAATCCAAAAGTCAAAAATATTTAATGGGACTGTATGCAAAATAAATTGCAAGAAAGGCACATAGATACCTGCTAAAATAAGAGACAAGCTCAAAACCCAAGAAATTATCAAATATTTATTTGAAAAAATATTTATCTTCCAAATAGGCTTATGTAATGATTTAAGAGAAAGGGCAAAAAACAAAGAATCAATAGAAAGAGCTACAAACATAATAGTGCGAATTTCATCCATAGGTAATTCTAATTTTATCAAAATATAATAGAAAACTATCAAAAATGAACCTGTAATCACTGCAATCATTGTTATCATATTTCTCAAACGAGGGGTTAAGATTTCAACATTATGAGTTCTGTCTTTTTTACTTTTTAAATAAACCTCTTTTGGTTCAAAGACAAAGGCAAAATTCATAAAACCTTCTTCAATAATATTTATCCACAAAATTTGAGAAGCTAAAATAGGTAAAGGTAAACCAAAAAACAAAGAACCGGCTACAATGAAAACTTCTGAAAAAGAAGTGGATAAAAGATAAGCAGTAATTTTTTTCAAATTATCAATAATTCTTCTACCTTCCTCTACTGCAAAGACTATAACCGAAAAAGAATTATCTAAGAGAATCAAATCAGCCGATTCCTTAGCTACTTCTGTGCCTGATTCCACGGCCATACCCACATCAGCATTTCTTAGAGCAGGAGCATCATTTATTCCGTCCCCAGTCATAGCAATGATTTCTCCCATAGCTTTTAATTTCTTAGAAATTCGCAATTTTTGACTAGGATCCATTCGAGCAAAAGCATTTACTTCTTTTAATACTTCTTCTAATTCTTCATCATTCATTTTATCAATATCCTCTCCTCTTAATACCCTTCCTCCCTTTTCTATAATACCAACTTCCTCAGCAATATTTCTAGCAGTTCCTGCATAATCCCCTGTTAACATAATAGTTCTCACTCCTAACTTTTTAGTAGTTTCAATAGATTCCTTTACCCCTTTTCTAACAGGATCATCAAAAGCAAATAAAGCCACAAAGACTAAATTTTCTAGAGATTCATCAAGTATTTTATCTTTTTTGACATCTCTATAAGCTTGAGCTGTTAATCTCATACCTAAATCAGTTTTTTCAGTTAAAATTTGTAAAAAATACTTTTTATCTTTTTCAGTGATTTCTCTTTTATTTCCATTTTCAAAAATATATTTAGACTTTTCTAAAATCCTTTCTGGACGTCCCCCAATGTATTCCCTGCGTTTATCTCCCTCAAGTTTATTTAAGGAAATTGCATATCCATTTTTTGAAGAAAATAATAATAAATCTAGTCTTTTATTTTCTGTTTCTAGTTCACTTTGAGAAATTCCTGCTTCTAAACCTGCTGAAACTATGGCTTTCTCTAAGGGGCGTCCTTGTACAATGACTTCTGATTTTCTTCCTACTTCAACAAAAGCATCTGAACTCAATACCCCTTTTTTTAAGGCTTCGTGATTATCTTCTTTAGAGTTTGTTAAGGTTATAACCTCAGCTAATTTCATCTTGGCTTCTGTAATAGTTCCAGTCTTATCAGTTAAAATAACAGAAACATTTCCTAGTGTCTCTGAAGCTAAAAGATTTTTCACCAAACCTCCTTTTTTTAATATTTCTTTCATTCCTACTGCTAAAACAGAAGTGGTAGCAATAGGTAAACCTTCAGGTATAACTGCAATTGCAACAGCGATAGCAATAAGAAGCATATCAACATAAGACTCCCCTTTAGCAACCCCTAGGATAAAAATCACAGCCGTAGCAGACAAAACAGTTATCATCAAAAAGCGAACCAGTCTATCCATTTTTCTTTTCATCGGCGTAATCCTTTCATAATCAGAAAGTGATTTTGAAATTTTCCCCAATTCAGTATCTTTACCAATTTTAACAACCAAACCTTTTCCGTAACCAGCAGAAACTACAGTTCCCATCCACAACATATTAGTTTGACTAGTTAAAGGTAAATCCTTGTCTTCTAAAATATCTGATTTTTTGATAACACCCATCCATTCTCCAGTCAAAACTGATTCGTTAGCTAAGAGATCTTTATCTTCTATTAAACGGATATCAGCGGGAATATACATTCCAGCCCTGAGAATAACTAAATCTCCAAGAACTAAATCTTTGGCAGAAATAACTTTTTGTTTTCCTTCTCTGATTACAGTAGCACTTTTATGTTGAGCTACATTTAATTTTTCAAAAGCTTTATCCGCCTTGTCTTCCTGTATTATTCCTACAACCACATTTATAATTACAGCAAAAAATACAACAGAGGCATCCACAGTAGAACCTAAAAAGAAAGCTGTGGCCCCCGCAATTATTAAAATAAGATTAAGAGGACTTTTTAAACTGTTAAATATTTTTCTTAAAATACCTATTTCAGTTTTTTTGGACAAAACATTCTTACCGTATTTCCTGCGGTTTTCAAAAACCTGCTCATTTGATAATCCATTATCCATATCAGAATCTAGTTTTTCTTCTAAATCCTTTTGATTAAGACCATACCAAATTTGTTGTGAATTTATCATACTTCAAATAATAGTTGATTTGTTAAATTAATATAATTTTAACATATATCTCAAAATGTTTCTGTGGAAGTTGTTTAAAAGTTTTTATAATATTAACTATTATGTTATTATGCATAATAACATAATTGTTAATATTTTTATTACAAATTAATTTACAATAAAATATGAATTTCACAGGGAAACAAATAAAATTATTGGAGTTATTTTCAAAAGCTACTGCCAACAAAACAAGAATAAGAATTTTAATTCTTATTAATCAAAAACCTAAATTAAATGTCGAAGAAATTCTAAATATTTTAAAAATAAATTACTCAACAGGAGCTGTTCATATTCAAAGATTAGAAAAAGTTGGTCTTATATATAAAAGATATAATGGACTTGCTGTGGAGCATATAATTACAAAAAAAGGTATACACTTTTTACTTTCTTTTGAAAAAATTTTAAATTTAAAAGAATAAATTATAAGAATAAAAGTATTATGTTATTATGCATAATAACATAATTGATATTATTAAAATTAATTATTAAATAAAAATGAAAATACAAGAAAAAATAAGAGAGGAGTTAAAAGAAGCCATGAAAAATCGTGAAGAGGTTAGATTAATGGTTTTAAAAAGTCTTATCGCTGGTTTTACTAATGAATTAATATCTTTAGGTAAGAAACCTCAAGAACCTATTGAAGATAA
This sequence comes from Patescibacteria group bacterium, assembly GCA_018817595.1. Taxonomy (GTDB): domain Bacteria; phylum Patescibacteriota; class Minisyncoccia; order Phycocordibacterales; family UBA12079; genus JAHITU01. The sequence continues at coordinate 36,885 of JAHITU010000007.1, read as the reverse complement.
AGACGCTTTAAATGTAATTAAAAAGGCTGTTAAGCAAAGAAAAGATTCTATTGAACAATATGGAAAAGGTGGTCGAGAAGATTTAGTGGCGAGTGAAAAAGCAGAACTAGAAATTCTAGAAAAATACCTACCTGAAATGATGAGTGAAGAAAAAATAAGAGAAATAGCTATTGCTAAAAAAGCAGAATTAGGTATAGAAGATGCAACTAACCTGCCTGCCGGCAAGGCAGGAGCGGGAATTTTAATCGGGGCAATACTAGGACAAATAAAAAGCACCGGCGAAGACGTCGACGGCGCTTTGGTTAAAAAGGTTGTTGAAGAGTTAATTTAAGCAGCAATAGAATTCTCTCTTTCCATTCTAGAAGCAGTTTCAAAAAGAACTTTTTCTGATTTTTCAATTAAAAATATTCTATGCAGTTCAAAATATTGTTCTTCTGATATTTTTCCTATTGAATTTATTACCCTAGTAATTAATTCGTGACAATCTTTGTCTATATATAAAACAAACTGATTGTTTCCAAAATGTTCCATTGGAAGAACATGGTGTTTTTGAATTATTCCTGCGTTAAAACATCGAGAACAAATATTTCCTATTCTCCCCTTGCTATTTTTACCCTTTAGCCAAGGAATATTAAAAAGTCCTCCCCGAACAAATTTTTTAGTTAAATCATAAGTATGTTTAACATTATTTTTCTTTTCGTTTAAAATTAAATTTAATTCTTTAGCACACCTTGTGCAAACAAACAAAAAAGGTTTATTTTTTCCGTAAAATTTTGGAGGAAAAATAGGTTGCTTAACTAATTTATTGATAGTAAAAATGCCACGAGACATACAGGCTGGACATAATCCATAGAATCCATTCCTATTATTTTTAGACATAACAACCTCCTCTCAAATTCTAAGAATCTGATTATTTGGTCTATGTAAATTTACAAGTTATTTTCTAGTTTTTAGAATATAACTTTTTCAAATTTTTTGCAAATGTAATTTTTGTAAATATTATTGAAAAAATCTATAAATAAGGTATGATATATAAATATCAATATGCTGAGGTTGCCTGTCTCACCGGCAGACAGGCTCAGTAGGTAGAAAAATAAAATATGCTGAGGTAGCTCAGTTGGTAGAGCATTCGCCTGAAGAGCGAAGGGTCGGCGGTTCGAGCCCGCCCCTCAGCACAAAATAAAAAACAGCTTTTTAGCTGTTTTTTTATTTTGGGATGAAGGAGAAAGCAAACTTCTTTGCTTTCGTGCGGGCTCGAAAGTCACAGGTCTATTTTCTGGAGCGAAGCAAAAGAAAAAGCCGAGACGGGGTTGAGAACACTTTGTTTTTTATGAGCGAACCTGCCTGCCCACGCCTGTCCACGCCTGCCGGCGCGCAGGGGTAGGCAGGGCGAAATAAAAGACTTAGTGATTCGTGACCGAGCCCGCCCCTCAGCACAAAATAAAAAACAGCTTTTTAGCTGTTTTTTAAATTCTCTGGACTGCTTCCCCATCACTTTGTTAAAACAATGTAAACAAAGTTTATGTAAATAAACATTTATTTATAATAAGAAGGTAAGTAATAAAATTCAAAGTGCTGAGTCGCAGAGACGGAAATAGAATTAATTCTTAAAAATCAGCTAAATCTTTAAAAAAATCTAAAAAAGATGTAACGGCTTGAGTGGTGTTTTGAGTAGTAGTTGTCACTCCACCAGTAACCACTTCGGCTCCACTTTGAATTTGTCCATAAGTATCTTTTGCCATATCTAAATAAGGTTGGAAAAAATAATAAGCTCCAAAAGAGGCCCCTATAATAATAACCCAATAAATTACTCGAGTTAGACTGCTTAAAAACATGCTACGACGCATCTTTTTAATCATCTGTTGATTTTCTTTAGCTATCTCAAGATTTTCTCTTATTATTTTTTTGTCTTCTAAATCCATACTTAAATTTTAGCATATTAGAACATTTGATAGTATAAAATTTGTGTATATCTTGATTTAATAATTGTTTACAGTGCCCTTGCCAGGAATCGGTCACAGGTTTCTAATTAAAATTTTTCGTAAGCTCAAATTTTAATAAGAACCTTCGACCCGAACTCGGCTTCAATTTGTTCGCAAGCTCACAAATTGGCTTCGCGCCTCCGTCTTTCGATTCCTGGCAAGACCTACAAAAGAAAAGAAAAATCAGTAGCTAGATCGCTACTGATTTCTCCTTTTGTGCCCTTGCCAGGAATCGAACCTAGATCTAGACGTTAGGAGTGTCTTGTTCTATCCATTGAACTACAAGGGCAAATTTTAGTAAGAAGATACTTTAAATTATGAATTCAAAGAAGTCTTGTTCCCGCCTCTTCGGCGGGTCGCCGATGAGGCGACTATCCATTGAACTACAAGGGCATTAAAAAATACAGACACCGGGTGTCTGTATTTTTTATTTTAAAGATTTAAAAGTTGAGAAATTCTTGATTGATCAAAACCGATAACTATTTCATCTCCTATTTCCAAAACAGGAACTCCCATTTGACCACTTTTATCAACTAATTCTTTTCTTTTGTCTTCATCAACTGAGACATCAAAAACTTCTACTTCTACTCCTTTTTCTTCAAGAAAATCTTTGGCCATATTACAATAACCACAAGTTGGAGTTGAATACATTTTTACTTTTGTCATACTATTTATATTTTATTAAATTATTAATATAAAAAATTTTTTATAACCATTACTTGCCGTCAGACAAAAATGAATTTTACAAAGTAAAATTCATAACTTTTGACTTTACGGACCTGCCTGCCGGCAGGCAGGCTTTATAGACTTTCGACTCATTGTACTATTCTACTACTTTTTGATTAAATCTCCAAAAAAATCTTTAATTTTGATAAAAAAACCTTGTTTTTCGTTAATATATAAATCTTTATCTTCATTTTCAGGATTTATAATAACAGCCATTTCTTCACCTTGTTTTACTATTCTAAATTTATCTCTTAATTCTGTCTCCACTCCTTTTTCAGTTTTTAAATATTCTATCTCTGAAGAAATGGAATCTCTTTTTTCTTCCAATTCTCTAAGAATAGCTTCTGATTGTTCTCTGTTTAACTGAGATTTTCTTTCCCCTTGCAAAACTCCGTAAACATTTTTAGTTAAAAATAAAACGATTACAAACAAAACAAAAATAATAAGCCAAGAATAAAGCTTTGTGTAAGTTTTTTTCTTTTTATTATTTAGATAAGACACTTTATTAGGTTGTTAGGTGTTAGCTACCTGCCTGCCAGCAGGCAGGTTTAGGTGTTAGGAAAAATTTACAAAGTAAATTTTTAAATTTAAAATCTAAAATTTAGAATGGTATATAAACGAGAACCATACTGACTGCTACTAGTATTCCTAAAATTGCCCAAACGATTTTTATTCTTTTTTGATTTTTTTGATCGAACATATGCACAAGTATAAGGTCGAAAGTCCTTAAAGTCAAAAGACTAGTATTCAGGTAGATAAGAAAGTGGATTTAAATAAGCTTCTTTAGGAGCTAAAGGCATTGTTGTAGACTTTCCGGAACAGGATCTAAAATTATAATTTTGAACTCTCACCCCTTGAGTTGCATAAACAGTAAAATGTAAATGAGGTCCTGTTGAATAGCCTGTATTTCCCGTATAACCAATAGTATCCCCCGTTACTACAGTTTGCCCAGAACTTACTTTAATTAATGACATATGAGCATACAGAGTTGAAAGTCCATTATTATGTTTAATCAAAACCCATTTACCGTATGAAGCTCCGGGGCAATCTGCATCGGTGTTTCCTGTAGCTGTAACGATTCCACTTAAAGCTGTTTTTAATTTTGTTCCTGTACTTGCTCCAAAATCAATTCCATTGTGACTTCCTGAACCATAAACCTGTGGATTCTGTGTGGCAAAGGGAGTATTCCCAAAATATTGAGTAATTCGGATAGAATCCAGAGGCCAAGCCAAAATAGTATTATTGGCATTTGGAATACTTTGAGGATCAACAGCTATTCTTAAAGCCTCTTCGTACTGAGCCAATTCGGCTTCGAAAGCTTTTTTCAAAGCTAACTTTTCAGCTAAAATCTTTTGGTAATTTGATTCCTTGTTTTTAGTATCTTCTAATAATTCATTTTTAACTTCTTTTGTGTTTTCTACTATCACTTTTCTGTCATCTAACTCAACTTTGTAATTTGATAGATTATTTTTTTGAATTTCTGAACTTTTTTTATCAGTTTCTAATCCTTCTTTTAATTTTTTAAGTTCGTTGGTTTTTATTTGAATTTCTGACTGAACTTTCTGCAAACCTTCTAAGTCATTCCAAAAATCTGACATTGTTTTATTTTTTAAAACTGTTTCTAAAATAGTATAGGATTCCTGTTCGTGAATAGAACGAACTGCTTCGGCTAAGGCTTTGGAATTTTTTTCAATCCCATCTTCTTTTTCATCAATTTCTATACCTAACTTTTCAATCTTTAGACTAGTACTATAAATTTGATTATTAGTTAAATTAATATTTGTTTTTAATTTTTTTTCAGTGGTATCAAGATAATAGATTTCGTTATTTAATGATTTTTTCTCTTTTCCGACTACTTCTAATTCACCTTCCCATTTTTGAATTTCTTGTTCTAGTTTCTGCATTTCGTTAGACTTTTCTGTTATTTTAGATTTCAATTCTTCTATATCAGCAGCATTACTAAAACCATAAGGGAAAATTAATCCCACAAACAAAATCACACAAACCATTTGGACATAGTATTTCCAAAAGGTTGTTTTTTTAAGATTTTTGAATTTTTTCAATAGCATAGTTAATTCTTTTGATAGTTTCTTCTTTTCCTAAAATTTCTGACAAGGTAAAAGGGTCTGGAGATTTATCTCTGCCTGACAAAAGGTATCGCAAAGGCCATAATACAGAACCTCTTCCTTCTTCGGTCGCATAATCCCAAAGGGCTTCTTTAATTTTTTCAGCTGTAAATTCTCCTACGGAATTTAATATTTCTATAATTTTTTCCATTCGTAGTCGGAGTACGAATGGATCATTTTCATCTTTCCAAAATATTTTTTCTAACTCGTATTCTGGTTGAAAGAAATAATAATCAAATTCTCCATCAGTACACATCTTTGTGACATCTTCAAATTTTTCAATTCTTTCTTTTATGATTGGTAATATCTCTTCAAAAACTCGAGGGTATTTTACAAATTTTTCTTTTAATTCTTCTGAAGAAAATTCCAAAACTTTTTCTTTGAAGTCCTCTTCTGGCATTAATTTGATATGTTCTTTGTTTATCCAATTCAATTTTTCGATGTTAAAGATTGCTCCACCTTTGTTTACTTTTTTGATATCAAATTTTTCTAGTAATTCACTCAAAGTAAAAATCTCTTCTTCTGTTCCTGGATTCCAACCCATTAAAGCCAAGTAATTAATAATAGCCTCGGGCAAATATCCCTTTTCCTTGTAATCATCAACGGAAGTAGCTCCGTGTCTTTTAGACATTTTTGATCTGTCTGGTGACAATATCAAAGGCAGGTGAGCATAGATAGGTCTTTCTGCTCCGATAGCTTCTTGGATTAAAATTTGTCGAGGAGTGTTTGAAATATGGTCTTCTCCTCTAATAACATGGGTTATTTCACCTTCAAAATCATCCACAACCACTGTTAAATGGTAAAGAGGTTCTTCCAAAGACTTAGCAATTACAAAATCACCTAATTCTGTGGTATCAAATTTTACATCCCCTCTTATTAAGTCTTTAAAAATAACCTCCTTATTTGGATTTTTAAAACGTATAACAGAACCTCTTTGACCTTCTTTTTTTATTTCTTCTTCTGAAATATACGCTAACCCACCTTCAATCATTTTTTCTAAATATTTTTTGTAAACTTCTGTTCTTTCAGATTGTTTTGTGATTTCTCCATCATAATCTAGACCCAACCATTCTAATCCTGAAATAATATTTACTTCAAATTCCTTTTTTGATCTTTCTTTATCTGTATCTTCCAAACGAAAAAGCATTTGTCCATTGTTCTGGCGAGCAAAAAGATAGTTAAACAAAGCTGTTCGAGCAGTTCCGATATGAAACAAACCCGTAGGTGATGGAGGTAATCGTGTTATTATTTTTTCTGTTATTTCTTTATTCATTTTGTTCAATTATTACATCCAATAATTCATTGGCAATTTTATTTGCTGCTTCTGTATCTGAAAAGGCTTTGGCTTTTTCACTTAATTGTTGCATTTTTTCTTTATCTTCCATTAAACGGTTAATTTCTGCCAAAAATAATTGAGGAGTTAAATTCTCTTGTTCTACAACCACACAAGCTCCTGCTCGGGCATAAGCGAATGCATTCTTTCTTTGATCACCGCTAACTTCTTTAGGAATAGGAATTATAATACTTGGTTTACCCCAAACAGATATCTCTGAAATAGACCCGGCTCCTGCTCGAGAAATTACCAAATCAGAAATACCAGCTGACATTCTCATAGCTAGTGTGTCTAAATACGGGAAAGCTCTGTAACGGTCTTTATTTTCAGATTGACCTAGGACCACTCTTGCTCGTCCTTGAACATCCTCAAATAGTTTTACACCTGTTTGATGAATAATTTGATATTTTTCAGTTAATTTAGGGAGAATATCAATTAAATTATCATTTATAGTCATAGCCCCACTTGAACCACCTAAAACCAAAATAGTTGGTATATCTTTTTCTAAATGTAAAAATTCAGCTGCTCCTTCTTTTAAAGGAATGGTTAATTCCTTTTGAACAGGGTTCCCTAATAAAGCCACTTTCTTTTTATCTACTTTTAAATATTCAATAGCGTCAGGGAAACCTAAAGAAATTCTTTTAGCGAAGCTGGAAGCCCATTTATTTGTCCTTCCAGGGACTGAATCAGAAATATGAATGAATACTGGGATTTTTAACAGTTTAGCACTGAGTAATACTGGAAAAGCCACATTTCCTCCATTACTAAAAATAATATCTGGAAAAATATTAAAAACTATAAAAAGAGATTTAATAAAACCCCAAGCTGTTTTAAACAAACCAAAAAAATTTAAAATAGAAAAATTTCTTCTTAACTTTCCTGCTGAAATTTTTCTGAATTCAATTCCGTTTTCAAAAAGCTTTTTTTTATCGTATGGACTATTGGAAAGAAAATACATTTTAGGTTTTAGTAACTTCTTTTCAATTACTATATTATTTATTTCTTGAGCAACGGATATCAATGGATAAAAATGTCCTCCGCTATCTCCACCTGTTAATATAATTTTCATAATATTAGATTAGTTAAAAGTTTGTAAAGTTTTTAAAGTTTAAAGTTTAGAAAAATTTAAAATTTAAAATCTACAATTTATAATTTCGAATTCAAAAATAAACGAAGTTTATTTTTGTTTACTATATTTCGATATATTTAATAAAATACCTACCTCGGCCAAAGCAAACAACAAAGCCGTTCCTCCCTGACTAACAAAAATTAACGGCATTCCAATCATCGGGAAGATTCCTAACATGGAGGCTATGTTTATAAATGACTGGGATACTATTAGTATAACAATACCTATAGCTAATAGTCTACCAAAAACATCTGTTGAATGAGTGGCAATCCTTAAACCTCTTATTGCAAACAATAAAAATAATGTTATCAAAAACAAACAACCTACAAAACCCCATTCCTCAGCAGTCACAGCGAAAATAGAATCACCCATTGGTTCTGGTAAAAGCCCAAACTTTTGAACAGATTTACCAAAACCTTTTCCCCAAAAACCTCCAGATCCAATAGCTACTAATGATTGGTTTATTTGATAAGAGGCCCCTAAAGCATCTTGAGCAGGTCTTAGGAAAGTTAATAACCTTTCTATTATATAGGTTTTATATAAAGCTAGTGGGATAACTGCCAATGTTGCCGAACCAATAATAATACTTAGATGTTTAAAATTAACTTCAGCTGTCAAAAGCATTCCAAAGGCTGTAATAATAATAATTACTAAGGTTCCGTAATCTGGTTGAAAAAAAGATAAAGCTGCAACAAAAGATAATAAAATTAAAATAGGTAAAATGCTATACTTCCAATCATTCAATTTTGATTTAAAAGCAGATAAGAAAGCAGCAAAATATACTACAAAAGATATTTTTAATAATTCCGCAGGTTGAAAAGAAAAACCAAATATATCTAGCCATCTTTTCGCTCCTCCATGTTCGAAACCAATCCCTGGAACAAAAACTAGGCAGGACATAATTAGAGAACCGAGAAAAATATAAAAAGCATATTTTTTATATTTTCTATAATCTAATCTAGACAAAAAAAACATTAGAATTAAACCCCCACCTAGACCAAAACCAATTTGTTTCAAAAAAACATTAAGAAAATTTCCATTATCTTTTGCTAATAAACCCATAGAAGCAGATAAGAATAAAAAAGACCCAAAAGAAATCAGTAGGAATACTATAAATGCGAATATTTTATCTGTTTTTATTTTATTAGACATAAATGTTTAGCTAATTAGGGGTTAGCTTATTAGTTTTTAGCTAAAAAATTTACGAAGTAAATTTTTTCCTAATTAACTAATTCCTAACTTCCTAACTTCCTAACTTCCTAACTTCCTAAACAATTATACTACATATTGGAATATATGGTTATTTTATTATCCACAACTTAGTTTTTATGAACTTTTGCTAAATATTATATTTTATTGTATAATGTGATTATGTTCTTTTATATCGGATAGTTGCCGAGTTTTTATTTATAAAAATTTGGAGGAAAGTCCGGACATTTACTTAAGCATCTCACTATCGTGAGATACAGATTTATGATTTAAGAATTAGGAATTAAGAAAATAAAAAATCACTTTGTGATTTTTTCTCTTAAATCTTAAATCTATATTCTTAAATCTGCAACGAGCGATAGCGAGGTGCTTAGTTAAAATGGTAGCAGGTAATACCTGTCGGAGCATCTCACTATCGTGAGATACAGATTTATGATTTAAGAATTAGGAATTAAGATAACAGAAGAATCACTTTGTGATTTTTTCTCTTAAATCTTAAATCTATATTCTTAAATCTGCAACGAGCGATAGCGAGGTGCTTCTGAGGTGCGAACAGAGACGCTGACAATCGAAAGAAAATCAGAATCCTTCGGGATTAGCTTCATGGAAACTTGAAGATTGAAACGGCTAAATCCTTACCCAAATGCAAGGCCGTACCCAGCACTTTGTTTGTAAGCAAACAAAGAATTTCCAATAATCAATTTTCAATTCTCAATGAATTTTCAATGATTAAATGTTCAATGTTTACGAATTTTGGCTCTGCCAAAATTCGTCATTGTAAATTGAAAATTATTTCATTGGTTGAAAATTGTAAATTGTAAATTGAAAATTTTTGAGCTTATGCTCAAAGTGCTGGGGGTGCCGCTTGAGATATATTGGCGACAATATATCCAGATAAATAACTATCTATTATCCTAAATCATTTTTAATGATCGGATGATAACAGAATCCGGCTTATAGATATAAAAGAACATAATAAAATCCCGTCAGCTTAACCACAGCTGACGGGCTTTTTGTTTGATTCTTAAATCTGAAGATGGTCTAAAGACCTTCGTCCTCTATTTGGACCAACTTGCCCCTTTCTTCTTTCTGTTTGAGCTATAGGTTTTGCAATATCAGGGTTGAAGAATTCTGTGTAAGTTCCATTTGGACTTTTTAGAACAACCAAACGACCCTCACTTTTATCAAGCCTAACTGGATGAGAACCTAAACCCTCACCCTTATCACCTCTTTTCTTACCAGAGCAACATAAACCAACCATAAATACTCTCCTCTAATTTACTAGGTTAAATTACATTTTCAACATAATTAAAAAATTACATTGAAAAACAGAACTATTCTTTAAATTAGAATATCTGACATTACTCCAAAAATCAAGCCCAAATTGTTGAAATCCAACACCTCAAGTCGCCTGTCCGCCCCTGCGCGCCGGCAGGAGTGGGCAGGCTGTCCGCAGGCTTTTCATTTATTTTGCAGAGTAAAATTCGTTCTTAAATCATAATTCTTAAATCTTAAATCTTAGATATTTTTTTAAAATATCTACCGCTTCTTTTTCACTTTCTGTTTCCATTAATTCCATTCTTAGCTCTTTGGCTCCTTTGAATTCTTTTACATAAGCTCCTATATGTTTTTTCATCATATTAAAAGGTTTTATTCGCCCATCAGAGCGAGAAGACTTAAAGACCCAATCCCCTTCTTTGTATTCTTTAGCATAATATTTCTCATACAATTCGATATGTTCAATCAAAACCCCTAACTTTTCTTCAATACTTGGACACCCGGTGTCCAAGTCATTATCTATTTGTAGGTACTCGGTACCTACAAATTTTTCCGCGTTAATTCTGTATATATCAGCGTCCTGTCCGCATTTTCTACTAAATAACCATGGGTTGCCGAAGATTCCGCGACCAATCATTACTCCGTCCACTCCTGATTCTTTGGCTCGCTCAATTCCCTCCTCAATAGATTTAACATCTCCATTTCCAATCATTATAATCCCAGTTCCTTTTGCCATTTCTACTGCTTTTTTAATTCTATCCCAACGAGCAGGCACCTGAGACATTTCTTTTTGAGTCCTTCCATGAACAGTAATAGCCACTGGTTTTTCTTCTATAATTACAGGTAACCATTCTTCTAATGTGTCTTCTTTATATCCAATTCTAGTTTTGACTGACACAGGTAAATCCCCTGCTCCTTTCTTGGTGGCTCTAATAATTTCTCGAGCTAAATCTGGAGTGGAGATTAAACACGCCCCTGCTCCTTGTTTAAGAATAGTTTTTTGAGGACAACCCATATTTATATCAATTCCGTCATATCCTAATTCAGCCACAATGCGAGCAGTTTTTTTAAAATTTTCTGGATTAGACCCAAATAATTGAGCCACAATCGGTCTTTGTTTTTCTGTATAATGCAAAAGGTGCATTAATTTTTCTTTTCCCTCAGAACACATACCATCACAAGAAACAAACTCAGTCCACAAAACATCTGGTTTGCCATATTTAGCCACTATTTCTCTAAAAGCCGAATCAGTCACATCCAACATTGGTGCCAATGCAAAAAAAGGCCTGTTCGCCGAAGCTTCAGCGAAGGAGGAGTTTTTGTTTTCTTTTATTTTTTTCCAAAAATTTGACATATTGCATATTTTATTATTTTTTGATAATATCATTTTTAGTAGTTTGTATCAATAAAAATCTTTTTATAATAAGGAGATGTGAAATGAATGTAACAACAATAATTGGGACATCAATTGAGATAGATAATTCTCCTGGGTGCTTTAAACAATTTGAAACCAATCTATTATTTAGTTTGAAAAGTGGAGATATTTTAACCCATAAAAACGGATTAAATTTTAAAATTCTAGGGGTAGCTCCTGTAGGTGAACAACAAGGATTTTGCCATTGTTGTAAAAGGCTAGATCCTGAAACTATTGTTATTTGGGGGTGTAAAAATAATCAAGAAGAAGTTATGTTCGCGAAAAGTCTTGAGAATTTTAAACTTTAAACTCGAAAAATTGAATAAAATATCACTAACGTTTGTTAAAACTTTGTCACCTTTTTAAATAAAGAGGTGGCAAAGTTTTTAAATTTAGAATCATTTCTCTTTAAACTTATAGAGTACCTTATTATCAAACCTTAAATCTATATATTCGAATTTTTTATCTTCTAAATCTCCAAGATCTATTAATACGGCTTGGAGATTTTCTAATAATACATCAAAGTCCTGTTTTTCATCAAATATTAATAACGAACCATTATCAAAACTTAGTTCATAGTCTCCGTTTTCTTTTACTAACAATCTATAAACATCGATATTAATATCCTTCAAAAAACGAATAAATAAATTTATTTTTTCAAAATGTCTTTCTGGAGATTCTGATAAATAAGTTCTTCCTAATATTCTACCATCACTTGGGAGTGTTACCCCCAAGTTATTTGTTTTTAATGATTCCTGTTCATATTTAAAGTAAACATCATCGGTAAAGCTCATTGCTTTTGCATAAATATAAGCTTCATTATCCATAAAATAACATTCTTCTTCATTTATTTCTCCTAAATCGACAAAACCCGAATCATTTGGCAACTTGGTTGCGAAATTAGTTGAAGTAGCTATTTCATTATTAATTTCATTATTTATTTCATCATTTTGCTCTAATTCCTCACTTGGCAGTTCAACTGCCAAGTTAGTGTCTTTTTTTTCACAATATAAGGCGAAGGGGGTTCTTTCTTCTATATTTATATCTATGCTTTGTAAATCATTAAAAGTCACCATTAATTCTTTTATCCTCAAAAAAGAATTTAATAAATCTTCTTTTATTTTAGATTTTGGGTAGATAAAAATATTTGATTTAGGAAACAACCATAGATAATTACCTTCTAAATTTTCGTTTACTATTTTTAGGATTTCTTCTTCTTGAATTACTTTGTTTCCGTTTATATTTATATTCTGAATATTTATTTTTTCTTGTTTAGAAGCATAGGAAAGTGAATAAACCAAAGCGAACAACAAAATCCAAAACAAGGTGAATTTTAACCAAAAAATTCTCTTATGTTTTTTAGCAATTTCTTCTGATCTAAATTTTCTTAACATGAAAATATTATAGCATCAACCAGTCTAAAGTCGAAAGTCAAAAGTCTGTAAAGACTACCGTTAAGCGGAGTTAGATTTCAAATTTAGATTAAACTTATCAATAATTTAGAGGTACGACCCAGCACTTTGAATTAAATTACTTATTTTTATTTAAAAAATAATATTTATTTCTTATAAACTATATTTATACTATTGCAACAAAGTGCTGGGTCGGATCTCATATACAAAAATTCTGACTTCAGGTTTAGATTCAATCCAAATTAAAAACGGAGAGGTTCAACCTCTCCGTTTTTAATTTTAATATCTTAGTTGTTCTGAGTCTTCTGGTTTATTTTCCTCTTGAATTGGTAATTCTATATTTGGAGTTTGTTCGACTTCTTCAATAGACGGATTTTGTTGAACAAAATCAGTTGTTTGAATATCTTCATTATCAAACACAGGTTTTTCTTCAGTATTATTTTCTTGAATTTCTACTTGTTTCTGTCTTTGAATTGGTTCTTCTACAAAAGGTTTTTGTTCTTGAGTTATTTCTTCGACAACTTTTGGCTGAGTGGTTTGAATATCTTCATTATCAAGCACAGGTTTTTCTTCGATTTTTTCTTTTTTATCTTCAAGAATTTCTTTTTTAATTACTTCTCTTCCTCCCATATATTTTTGAAGAGCTTCTGGAATCTTTACAGAGCCATCAGCTTGTTGAAAGTTTTCCACTAAAGAAACTAAAATTCTAGGAGTTGGTATAGCAGTACAATTCAGAGTATGCACATACTTGGCCTTCTCCTCGCCTTTCTTATAGCGAATGTTAAATCTTCTGGCTTGAAAATCATGAAAATATGAAGCTGAAGAAATTTCTCGATATTTTTGTTCTCCTGGAACCCATAATTCAACATCGTATTTTTTAACCTGACCTTGTCCTAGGTCCCCTCCACAGTTAATCACTGTATGATAAGGAATCCCTAAAGACTCAATAAATTCTTCTGTATTTCTATTTATCCATTCATGCCATTTAACTGACTCTTCGTGACTGGCTTCACACAGAATAACTTGTTCTACTTTAAAAAATTCATTTACTCGGATAAGTCCTTTGGTGTCTCTGCCGTGGCTTCCAGCCTCTCTTCTAAAACAAGGAGAAAATCCTAAATATTTTTTAGGTAAATCTGTATCCTTTAAAATTTCTCCTGAATGGAAACCTGTTACTGGAATTTCAGCTGTTCCAATTAAATAGTCTTCGTCTTGAGTTTGATAAACATCATCAGCATCATTAGGTAAATGTCCTGTTCCATAAAGATTTTCTTTTCGCACAATAGCAGGAGGAATCATTGGAACAAAACCTTTGGCTCCAAAAAAGTCATTGGCATAATTCCAAATAGCCCAAGAAAGTCTGGCTCCGTCTCCTATAAGATAATAACCTCTGAATCCATGAATCTTTGTTCCTCTTTCAAAATCTACCATTTCCAAATCATTCATAATTTGAACATGGTCTTTGGCTTCAAAATCAAAAGATGTTTTTTCTCCCCAAGCTTTGATTTCTTGATTTTCTTCATCTGACTCTCCTTCTGGCACTGACATATCTGGAATATTGGGCACTTGTAGCATCAATAATTTCCAACGATTCATTATGTCTTTCAATTCCTCTTCTGATTTTTGTAATTCGGCTTTTAGTTTTTGAGATTGTTCAATCAACAATTCCTTTTGAGCAAATTGTTCTGTTTTGGCTACTCTGTCTGAAATTATATTTTGTTCAGTTCTAAGTCTTTCCACAGAAGCCACTGCTCCTTTTCTTTCATCATCTACTTTTAATAATCTTTCTACATCAAAATCAATGTGCTTTTTCTTAGCACCCATTTGCACAGCTTCTTTATTATCTCTTATAAATTTTATATCTAACATTTTTTTAGTAGGTTAGCTTTTAGGAATTAGGTTGTTAGGGAGAAATTTTCTTTGCAAATTTCTCAAACTCTTTTCCGTTGGCTTATTAATTAACAATTTTCCGAGTCTGGAATTAGCCCTAAACCTTTTTGCTTAAAGGTTTAGGGCTTTTTGAAGCTGAATTTATTCTTTTGTTATAATTTAAAAACATTTTCATTAAAAATCGCTTGCTTATAACTCTGGACTGCTTCGTCACCCAGCACTATTTTTGAAAATTCTAATTTTCAAAAATAGTGCAGGCTTCCTCGCAGAGACGTTATGAGGTTGTGCGTTACTATAATATTAGCAGAAATATTAAAATTAAAAAAGTAAACAAAATAATAAACAAAAAAATAGTCCAATCGATTGGAATATTCCAATCGATTGGACTAGTATGGCATTTATCAACAAATAAAATAAAAAGAGGTGGGATATAATATGTTAAAATATATTCAGTGGAAGAAATATTAAAATTAAAAAAAGAAGATTGGTCAGAGAATATTTTGGAAATGAACGATGCTCCTGAGCAATTGTATTATATTGGAATGAAACCTAATTGGGATTCTGTTTTTTTAACTGTGGTGGGTTCTCGTAAATATTCTCAATACGGAAAAGAAGTTTGTGAGAAATTAATTGCAGGGCTAAAAGGCTACGATATTACGATTGTTTCTGGTTTGGCTTTAGGCATTGATGCTATTGCTCATAACTCGGCCCTAGAAAATAGACTGAATACTATGGCTGTACCTGGGTCAGGGTTGGATAGAAAAGTTCTTTATCCAAAATCGAATCTACCCTTGGCTGAAAAAATATTGAAATCAGGAGGGACTTTATTATCAGAATACGAACCAAACCAAGGAGCGGCACCGTGGACTTTTCCTCAAAGAAATAGAATTATGGCTGGCTTAGCTAAAGCCACTTTGGTTATTGAAGCCACCGAAAAATCAGGCACTTTAATTACTGCTCGTCTGGCATTGGATTATAATCGAGAACTTTGCGCTGTGCCTAATTCTGTTTTTTCCCTTTACTCCAAGGGTTCTAATCGATTATTAAACGAAGGAGCCACTCCTATTAATTCTAGTCAGGACTTACTCCAAGTTTTGGGCTTTGATTTATTAGACACCTCTCAGCAATTAGAAATGAGGTTTAACGATTGCTCAAAAGAAGAAAAGCTTATCTTAGAAAATATCCGTGAACCTAAAACGAGGGATGAGTTAATTCAAGAATTGAATTTACCCACTAGCCAAATAAATATTCTTCTATCCTCAATGGAAATCAAAGGATTAATTTCTCAATCTTTAGGAAAGATTAGGGTTAGGGGTTAAATCACTTTACAAAAGTATAAAAAATTATATACTGATTATAGTTGTTAATCTATAAAAAAAGAGGTTCAAAATGGAAAAGGATTCGAAAAAAGAAGAAAAAAATAAAGTACCGAAAGAAAACTTACCCCAACAAGATGGATTTATAAAGACAAAGCACAGAACAGGGCTAAGTGGTGGAAAAATAAATAAGGAAATATACCATATACACGGCAAAAAAATAATCGTGACAAGATAACCCGCTCAAACAAAAACCGCTCAGTTTTGTTTGAGCGGTTTTTGTTTTTATATTTCTATTTCTATTATAGTATTATGCATAATACTATAATAGAAATTGAAGTAAATTAAATAGCCCAACCGGTTGGGCTATTTATTATTAAGGTTTTAGCCATTTGAACACCCCAACCCCTGCCTATGCCCACGCCTGCCGGCGCGCAGGGGCAGACAGAAATCGGACTTCATAATTTAAAATTTAAATTAGGGGTCGCACCTCGGTTATCTTAGCTTTTTAATTTTTGCCTAAAGATTACAATTATCTTTATTAAGAGGAACGACCCCTAATCATTTTTAGCGCAGCAGCCATTCGGCTTCTTGTCTCACTAGCAATTCCCTCTTTTTTTCTGGTTCTGCCATTATTTCTCCGGTAATTTTTTCCATACGAATTGACTGAGAACCTTTTATTAAAACAATATCGTTTTCGTGAATTTCATTCTGTAAAAATTTTCCAGCTTCATCTGATTTTTCAAATGAAAAAATATTTTTTTCACTCATGCCACCAATCAAAGCTCCTTCTACAATATGTTGTTGAGCTCGCAGACCAACAGCTACTAAAACATCTGCATTCTTAGCAACTAACTCCCCTATTTTTTTATGCTCTTCTGCTGAGAATTTTCCAAGCTCGAGCATATCACCTAAAGCCACTATTTTGCGACCGTGATGTTCTTCAGGATCAACCCCCTCTTCTTTAACCCTTAGCATTCCCATAGTTTCTACAGCTTTTTGCACAGCAATAGGAGAAGCATTATATGAATCATCGATTAATGTAGTTTTCTTTATTCCTTTTAGAACTCTCATTCTTCCTGGTTGAGTTCTATAATTTTTAGCTAAAGCTTCTGAAATCTGAGCGACGTTTAAATTTTGTGAGGCTCCCACAGCAATAGCTGCTAAGGCTGAAAAACTATGAGCTTTTCCTATAACACCATTTAATTTCATAGGGGCTGAAGCTCCAGCATATTCGACTCTAAACATTTGTCCTACAGGAGCTCCATCCTTATATAATATTTCATCATTCATTCCTTGAATATCTGCTCCATCTTTGTAACCAAAAGATATTTTTTGGGCATCAGTTGGAATTTTAATGGAAGCCATATCTTCATCATCATAATTAAAAACTAAAATTCCATTTCTTCTCATATATTTAGCTAACTTCTTTTTTTCATCCATTAAATCTTGAGGGGATTTAAAAAATTCAACATGAACAGGGACTTTAGCAAATTGAGTCATAACCACAATGTTTGGTCTTAATAGTTTAGCTGACCTCTTTATGTCTCCCGGAGCATCAGCACCAACTTCTAAAATTAACCATTTTGGATAATGATTTTTTAATAAAATAACTCCTAAACCTATAAAGATATTTTTAACCCAAAGAAAAGGGTTACTCCAAGCATTTTCACAACCTAAAATAGTTAGAGGTACACCAATTTCACTATTAAAAGATTTCTCAGATTTTCTAACATAAAAAGCTGAATTTAAAACTGTGTAAATTGCATCTTTGGTAGTGGTCTTTCCTACTGAACCAGTCACAGCCACAATCTTTGGTTTATATTTCTTCAATACTAATTTGGCTTCAAATTGAAGAATTGAAACTATTATTTTTTTGAATATGTTTTTCATGATATTACTTGACAAGTTGTTTATTTATATTAAAATAATATTAGTTCTCGAGAGGATTAGGGTGTTCTGAAAGATCTTATGGATCGGAAATTCTTTGCAAAATAGGAATTTTTAGAAGGAACCCTGAGTTTCAACCAGTCCGGAATTCAATGTAACAATTGAATTCTGGGCTGTATTTTTTTGTATATATTACTTTATCATATTTTATAATAAATTTATTATTTCTGGACTGCCACATCGCTCCACTGCGTTCCGCTCCTCGCAGAGACGAACGTAAAGAGATTGCTTCGTCATTTCGCTACGCTACACTCCTCGCAAAGACGAAAAGCTTTAGCTTTTCGTCTACGAATTTTTACGAAGTAAAAATTTGTTACTTTTGACTTTATAGACCTTACAGACTTTCGACTCCGACTCTGTCGGGTACCACTTCATAATAATTAACTAAAAATTTAAAAATGTCCATAAAGGGCTGTGTTAAAGTATGAGAGGCATAATTTACATTCTTTGGGTCCACAACATATAAAAATGTTAAAAACTCAGGACGAGTAGCTGGGAAATAGCCGAAAAAACTGTGTAGATACTTATCATCATAATACCCTCTTCCGTCTTCCTTTGCCATCTGAGCGGTTCCTGTCTTAGCGGCGATAGTATAATCTTCAGATTTTACTGTTCCTCCTAACAATGCTTCATCCACAACCTGAACTAACATTCGACTGATTTCATCAGAAGTCTCTTCTTTAAAAATCCTTTCATTATCATCATACGATATTTCATCAGAAGATAAAACACTATATTTTATTTCTTTAACTAAATGCGGAGTTATTAGGACTCCTCCATTAGCCAAAGCTGATAAAGCTTTAACTGTCTCTATTGGAGTCATAGCTATTCCTTGTCCAAATGACGCAGTAGCATATTCAATATCTCGAGTGGATTCTAAATTAGAAACCAAACCATAAGTTTCATTAGGTAAATCAATTCCCGTTTCTTCCCCGATACCTAAATCCAAAAGGTATTTTGCAAATCTTTCATTTCCTATTTTGTTTTCGACAAAGGCTGCGCCAATATTCAAAGACTGATTTAGAACTTCTTGCATAGGAACCACCCCTCTGGCTTTTCCATCATAATTATAAAAAGTCTTTCCATTCAAGGTTTTAAAACCAGTGTCATTGTAGGTGGTCTCTGCAGTAACCACACCAGTGTCTAAACCAATAGCCATGGTCAAGGCTTTAATAATAGAACCCATTTCATATACAGATTCCACCATAGGATTTCCAAAAAGCACTCCATCTTTAGCTTTAGAAAAATTATTTGGATCAAAAGAAGGAGAAAAACCCATAGCGATTATTTCTCCGTTATTGGGGTCTATTATAATTCCACCTGCCAAATCAGTACTCCATTTTTCTTCCAAGTCTTCTAATGTAGTTTCTAAGTATTCTTGCACAGTAGGTTCTATAGTTAAAACAATATCTCCTTCTTTTTTTGAGTCGTCTCCATCAATAACAGAATTCACATTCAAAAAAATCTCTGCAAAAAAGTTCACAAAAAGATTTTTTGATTCTCTGTTTAATATATAATTATAATATTTTTCCACTCCATAAATTCCTTCAAGAGAATCTTCGTTGTAACCAACAAAACCTAAAACATGAGAAGCTAATTTATCTCCTGGGTAGAAACGCCACTTATCTAATTCAAGAGTAACCCCTTTTAATTTTAAATCTTTTATTTGTTTTGATATTTTATCGTCTATAATTTGTCTTTTTATTACCTCATAAGTATCATCTTTTTTCCCAGCTCGATACATAAAGTCTTCTTTGTCTATTTCTATTATTTGAGATAATTTGTTAAAGGTGCCTTCTGCATCCTCAATCAAAGAAGGATTAATAGTTAATTGGAAACCTGAGCGAGTCATAGCAGCAGAAATTCTTTTTCCATTTTTATCTTCAAAATAAATATTTCCTCGATTGAAAATATACTGAGGTTTAATATATTGATTGTCGGCTTTTTCACTATATTCATCACCCTTAACTATTTGAATCATATATAATTGACCAACTAAAATAAAGAAAAACAGGAATAAACCTGCATACAAAAATTTTATTCTAAATAAAAAACTTGATTTTTTCATTTAAATTCAATATTAGTCTTTTAAAGAAAGTTTATTAGTTACGATATCTTTATCTATGAAATTAATATTAGAAGCTTCGACATAACCCAAAGTCTTAGCCATTTCTAAATTGATATTTTTTTTCAGGAACATATATTCAAATTCAAGATCACCGATTTGTGAATCTAATTCTATTATTTCTTGTTTAATGTCTTGATATGTAGTTATGTTCATTGTTGTTTGAAGAATCAAATAAATATAAGAACAAGAGAAAAAAGCCAATGCAAAAATCAAAGAAATAAAGATTTTCTTTTTATTTATATTATTTATTTTTAATACTATTGCTTCTGTCATTTTATTAGTTGTTTAGTCCGCCAGCTGGCGGATTAGGTGTTAGCTTTTTGAAGAAGAATTTGCTTCCTAAACCAAAACACAGTTTTGGTTGGACGAACATTTTTTAAAATGTTTTAGTCGCAAATTTTTCTTCATTATTTTTAATTCCTAAATCTTAAATCTTAATTCTTAAATCTTTTGAATAATTCTTAATTTTGCAGAACGTGAACGAGGATTTGTCTTTAACTCTTCTGGGCTTGGACTGATAGGTTTTTTATTTACTAAAATTCCTTTTTTCTCATTTTTCATTTCTCTAAAAAACCTTTTAATAATTCGGTCTTCTCTTGAATGAAAAGATACTATTGCTAATCTTCCATCTGAATTTAAAGCGTCATATGCTTTTTGCATACCTTCTCTTAAAGATTCAATTTCGTCGTTTACAGTAATCCTTAATGCCTGAAAAGTCTTGGTAGCAAAATGGGTTTTTTTAAATAAATACCATTTGGGAACTGCTCTCTCTATTATTTCAACTAACTCAAAAGTAGTCTCAATTTTTTTCTCTTTTCGAGCTTCACAAATTTCTTTGGCAATTTTTCGAGAAAACTTTTCTTCTCCGTAGCCAAAAATAATGTCAGCTAAATTATCTTCATCCCAATTATTTACTATCTCAGAGGCAGTCAAATCGTCTTCAGTTAAATCTTTTTTCAAAGACATTATCAATGGTTCATCCTTTTGAAAGGAAAAACCTCTACCTGAGTTATCTAACTGATCTGAACTAATTCCTAAATCAAAGACAACTTTATCTACTTTCTCTAAATTTAAATCCTTTAAAACAGAATCTAGATTCCTAAAGTTTGCATTTACTAAATGTGTTTTACAAACAATATTTTGAAAAGAAAGTTTTTTTTTGACTCTTTCTAGGGCTGAATTATCTTGGTCCAAACCAATCATAATTCCCCCTTTGCCTAAATGAGAACAAATGCCTATAAGATATCCTCCGCCGCCAACCGTGCCATCTATAACAACATCACCGACTTGGATATCTAATCCTTCTATCACTTCTTTTAAAAGAACTGGTTTGTGAATAGTCATAATTTAAATTATTCCTATCTCACCTAATTTTTCTGCCAATACATCTGCTGAATTTTCAACCTTTTCTTTGTAAATCTTCCATGTCTTTTCATCCCAAACTTCAATGTGATCATTCACTCCTGCCAAAACGACTTTAGTTTTCAATTTTGCATAATTTTTCAAAAAGTCTGGTACTAATATTCTTCCTACTGAATCAACAGAAATTTCTTCAGCTCCTGAAATCATAAATCTTTTAAATGAACGAGAATCCGCTTGTAGCATTGATAGATTAGAAAGTTGCTCTAAAACTTTTTTCCATTCATTTTGAGTATAAATATAAATACAATGATCTAGACCACGAGTAATCACCATAGATTTTCCCAAAACAGCTCGAAATTTAGCCGGTAATGATACCCGCTTCTTTGGATCTAATGTGTGTGTATATTCTCCGATTAACATAATGTTTTAGGGGGTTAGTAGGTTAGGTAAACTTAGCTTTTAGGTAAAAATTTGCTAAAGCAAGTTTTTCTTTATTTCTAACTTCCCACTTTCTACCACCTGGTGCATATTCTATAACACTCTGTCCCACTGAGCAAACATAGTTATCCACAGCCGACTTTTTTTTATTAAAAAAGTCGGAATTATAAATTTTAAATTTTAGATTTTAAATTAAAAAACTATGGACGTAGTACGTCCATAGTTTTTTATAAAATTATATAAATTATTTTAACAACCCTTTTTCTATCAATTCTTTAGAATAAATATCCATTCTGTTCTCAGCAATAAGTTTTTTTATACCCTCAATGGAAAGCCATTTAAATCTATCATGTTCATCACTTAAAGTGGGGTCTCCTTCTATATTAGCAATATAAGTTAGTCTTACTACATGGAGTCCTTTTACTCGTAAGATATCTTGAGCGCCTATAAGTTGAGGATTATTTTCTAAATCTAATTGAGTTTCTTCCTTTACCTCTCTTTGTAAATTTTCTAAAAGTGAAATACCACGATCAATCCTCCCTCCTACTATATCCCAGTTTCCATCGTTATCAGGGTACTTTTCTATATTTCTATGTAAAATTAAGTACTTATTATTTTTATTTTTTAAAAATATTTTTACTCCAACCTGTAATTTAATTTTTTTATTATCACTCATATCTATTTTTTAATTTTTTTATATTTTACCACAAAACTTTGTAAGTAATAATCATTTTTTATTTTCTTTCCCGCCTCATCGGCGGGTCGCCGATGAGGCGACAATTTTAAAGTTTTATCATATAATGTGGGGTATGAAGAAAAACAAGACATATGAAAAGAAACATAAAAAATCTCAAGATAAAGAGCAAGAATTTTATGAAGGTAATATTATAGTAACCACAAGAAAGCGTGGTTTCTTGAAAACCGAACACGGAGATTTTGAAATTTCTGACTTTGATTTGAATACTGCTCTAAATGGAGATATAGTAAAAATCAAAGTAGCTAAAAGAGGAAACCATGCCTCTCGGCAGGCAGGGACTAAAATAGCCAAAGTTACTGAAATATTAAACAGAGTTAAAACTAAATTTGTAGGAACCTTAGGAAAAGATAATGAAGGTTATTTTTTAGTTGCCGATGATATTAAATTTTACCCCCGTTTAGACCTAGACCTTAGTGATGGAGAAATCCCCAGCCATGATGTAAAAATCGTAGCTGAAATGTCTGAATGGAATGACCCAAAGAAAAATCCTCAAGGAAAAATAATTAAAGTAATCGGACATAAGGGTGACAATGAAACTGAAATGCAAGCTATTCTTTATGAAAAAGGTTTTGAACCTGATTTTCCAGAAGGTGTCGAAGCTGAAGCCGAAGTTATATCCAAACAAGCTCTAAAAGACTTCGCTCAAGAAATTCCTAAGAGAAAGGATATGCGAGACAGAATTACTTTTACTATCGACCCTGATGACGCCAAGGATTTTGATGATGCTTTATCGTTCAAAGAATTAGAAAATGGGGATTATGAAATTGGAGTTCATATCGCTGATGTAACCCACTATGTTCCTATTGACTCCCCAATAGACCGTGAAGCTACTGTTAGATGTACCTCTGTTTATCTAATAGACCGTACGATTCCGATGCTTCCTGAAGTGCTTTCTAATAACCTATGTTCTCTTAATCCTAATGAAGACAAATTGACTTATTCTGCTGTTTTCATAATAGATAAAAATGCACAAGTAAAAGCTAGATGGTTTGGAGAAACTATTATTCATTCTGACAAAAGATTCACCTACAAAAATGCTCAAGAAACCTTGGATAATAAAGCTGGTGAATTCTATAAGGAATTAAATACCTTGAATGAATTGGCTCTAATTCTCCGAGCTGACAGAACCGAAAAAGGTTCTATTTCCTTTGGATCAAACGAATACAAATTTATTTTGGACAAAACCGGAAAGGCTATTGATGTTTACGAAAAGCAAATGATGGATACTAATGAGTTAATTGAAGACTTTATGCTTTTAGCTAATCGCGAAGTAGCCCAATATATAAGTCATCAAGAAGAAAAACTGAAGATTCAATTACCTTTTGTTTATAGAATTCACGATGTACCTAAAACAGAACAATTGAAAGAATTGTCAGAGTTCCTAAAAACTATTGGATTCAATTTAAAAATCAAAGATAATAAAGTTTCTTCAAAAGAATTGAATGATTTATTAATGAAAATTGAAGGTTTGCCAGAAGAAGATTTGATTGCTACGGCTATGCTTAAATCAATGGCAAAGGCAATTTACTCGACTCAAAATATTGGGCATTTTGGTTTAGGATTCAAACATTATACTCACTTCACTTCACCTATTCGTCGTTACCCTGATATGATGGTGCATCGTTTGATGAAAAATTATTTAGCAGGGAAAAATCTTTCTCCTCGTTCTATTAAAAAATACAAAGAATTAACCAGCAAATCCACTCAACAAGAAATTGCAGCCGTAACAGCCGAAAGAGCTTCTACGAAATATAAGTTCACAGAGTTAATGTCGAGTAAAATTGGTCAGGAATTCGAAGGAATTATTTCTGGAATTACAAAATGGGGTGTGTATGTCCAAGCAGAAAACGGAGCTGAAGGAATGATTAGTGTTCGTTCTCTTCAGGATGATTACTATGAATTAGATACTAAGCATTATCGCCTAGTGGGACAAAAAACAAGGGTAAAGCATACCCTAGGAGACAAGGTTAGAGTAAAATTAGTCAAAACTGATTTAGACAAACAAGTAATCGATTTTGAATTGATTTCAGAATAAAAATATAAAATAAAAAGCACTGGTTCCGTAACAACGGTAACCAGTGCTTTTTGACTAAAAACTTAAATGAAAAGAGTAACATTTAAAAAACTCCCTTCAAAATTATCTTCAGAAACAACAAAAACCAATTCGTTCAAATTGCAATGTTTATTCCCGTGACCGTTCACTTCTTCAACAAGAATAGGTTCAGCAAAACAGAGAAGATTTTCTCTTAGAGCTGAACCCTCTACAGTATCCCCCACAGAAATAAAGAAACAATCAGCAAAAGGTGAAGATTCCTGAACAAGTCTTCTTTCACAGATATCCAATTTTTTGAAATTGGAGCTAGTGAGAAGTTTTTTCCAAACTTTAAGAGGATTTTCAGAAAACCAACACTCTCTGATCTTTCCAAAAAACCTTTTCCATGTTTTTCCATTTTCCATGGGATAACCGGCTTTGATATACTTAATCAAAGCTAAAAGAATATTGGTTCTTCTTTCATCCAGAGAATTTATAGTTGAAAGCTCGCGAATCACTCCTGCCTTTTTTCCTGCGTCACTACATGTGTTATTGGTCATTCTTGACCTCCTTTATAAGTTTTTTACTCAAAATAGTTAAATAACATCCTGACCCTCAAAATATCATAAAAAAACCATAAATACAATTGAAAAAATATTAGATTTGTTTCTTTGTTTTTTAAATTTATTGAAAAACCTATTATACGATTATATATAATCGTATAATAAATACTTATGTTAAGATTTTAGATTTAAAACTTTTTGAAATGAAATCAAAAAATGTTTTCCTCTTTCAGTAATTATATGTTCCATTAACAAACCTTTATATCTTTTATGTATAAAACCTACCTTTTCTAATCTCTGAGTGTGAACAGCTACTGATTGATAATTCATTTTTAAATTATCAGCTATACTCACCACATTTAGTTTCGGTTTTTCATTTATTAAAATTAAAATTTTAATTCTATTTTTGTTTGCTAGAGCTTTTGAAAAAAGCTCTAGCAATTTTATTTGTTTCCCTGTAAATTTCATACTAATTTATTTATTATTTTAATAATTATTATTTATTATATTATACGATTATATATAATCGTATAATATAATTTAATTGATTATTTTATTTATTATTATTTAATAATAATAAATAAATTTTTGAAAATTATTTTGCTACCTTTACTGCTTCGGCAAATTCAACAGAAAGTAATTTTGAGATTCCGTCAGAACCCATGGTTACTCCGTATAGTATATTAGCTCGCGCCATGGTTTCTCGATTATGAGTAATTAAAATTAACTGTGAATGAGAGGAAAGTCTTTCAATCATATCTCCGTATTTTCTAGAGTTGGCTTCATCTAAGGCAGCATCGGTTTCATCAAGAATAATAAAGGGGGGTGGAGTGACTTGAGACATAGCAAACAACAAAGCAATTGAAGTCAAAGACCTCTCCCCGCCTGATAACATTTGTAAACCTTTTACTTTTTTATTAGGTAAGGACACATCTACTTCAATCCCCATCTCATTGTCTTCTCCATCTGCGTTTTCAACTTCATTAACCAAGTCTTCCTCACTCATATTCAAATCGTCTTTCTTTTTTCTAGTTACTTTTTCCTTTACTAAATCTAAATTAGCTCTTCCTCCTCCAAACATTAAAATAAAGAACTCTTTAAATTGAGCATTAATCTTTTCTAAACCGTTTCTGAATTCAATATCTAATTTTTTCTTTAACTCTTCAATCAAAGTTAATAATGATTCGGCTGATTTCTCTAAATCTTCAATCTCATTAGATAAGTGCTCATCTCTTTTTGAGGCTTCTTCATATTCTTTAACCACATCTTCACTAGAAAGAGTTCCTGAGTCCTCGATAAGAATTTTGATTCTTTCTATTTTTTTCAATCTCTCATTTTGATATTGTCTATCTTCTTTCAGAATTTCTTCCTCGCTCAAAACTACTCCTGCAGAATTATGTAAATCTAAATCCTTAAATTGCACAGCATCTCTACCCGCCAAAATATATGATTCGTTCATTTCTTTTTTATAATTCTCTTGAGCTGAAACAATTTGAATCTCTTTCATTTCTAGAGAGTTTAGTTGAGAACGACTTTCAGTCTGGTGAGCCATAATTTCTAAAACAGCCAATTCTGCTTCTTGGTTTGAGTTTTTATCCTGTTCTATTTCTGATTTAAGAGTGTTATATTTCCCTAAAACAATGTCTTCTTTATTTTCTATCTCTTTTATTGAATCTTCTATTTGCTTCTTTTCATTTTTCAACTCTTCAATCTTTTTAGAGTTTTCATCAATCTCGTTATTCAACAGCTCTCCGCCAGCTGGCGGATGTTGAGCCATTGAGTGTTTAACTATAAATTGAGTAAAAGATTCTTTGATTCTATTTAAAATACCTTTAATTTGGTTTACTTCTTCTAAATTAGAAGCGATTTCTATCTGGTCGTTTATGACGGACTCTAATTCTTTAATTTTATTTAAGGAAATCTTTGTATTATCAACCTCTTCTATTTTCTTAGGTTTATTCTCTAAGGCATAAATTACCCCCTCTACCCTGCCTAATTTAAAAGTAAATTGATCTTTTTCTCTCCTTAGAGAATTCAGCTGGTTTTTTAAATCTGTTAATTCAAAAGGTCTTTTATCTTCAGCACGGGATTTTTCCAAAATAGCTTTAGCTTCTTGAGACCTATGTTCTAAATCTTTTAATTTTTCGATTAATGGATTTTTTTCATTGGTGATTTTATCACTCCAATATTTTAAATAAGCACTTTCTCTTTTAAAATATTCACGATATAAGGTGCCTAACTCTTTTCTCATTTCCAAAGTCTTTTCCATTTTACCAATTTGTCTTTTCAGGAATTTCAAATGAGGGGCATTTTCTTTTCTCAGAGCCTGCACAGAATCAATATTTTCTTTAACCTTGTCTAATTTCTTTTCACTGGCGATTCTTTTATATTGATAGATTTTCAAGCCCAAAGCTTCCTCAATCATCATTCTTCTTTCCTTAGGATTAACATTCAAAATTCTGTCGGCTTCTCCTTGTGAAATCATATGATGACCTGAAGAACCAATATTAGCCCCTGCCAATAATTCTGAAACATCTTTTAATCGCACAGAAGAGCGATTGATAAAATATTGATTAGTTCCATCTCTATGAACATGTCTTTCTATAATTACTTCATCAAAATCCAGATTCAAAAATCTCTTAGAATTATCAAAAACTATTTTGACACTGGCTCGGTTACCTCGAGGAATTGTTTGAGACCCGTTAAAGATTAGGTCTTCTCCTCTTTTTCCTCGCATGGATTTAATGGATTGCTCACCTAAAACAAAACGAAAAGCTTCAGCCACATTTGATTTTCCTGAACCATTAGGTCCCACAATAGCAGAGACATCAGAATTGAATTCCAAATTTGCCTTTTTACCAAAGGATTTAAAACCGACTATTTCTAAAGATTTTAGATACATTGGATATAAGTATAAAGTCAAAAGTCCATAAAGTCTATAAAGTCAGTGGAAAATTCAAAGATTGATTCAGCTCTTGTTATTGACATATTGTATATTTAATGATATACTTTTATTTAGAAAAATAATGTAAATCTTTTTTTAGGGGAAGAAAATGACTGATGCAGAAAGAGAGCTGAAACTTCGAGGAACAAAAAGAAGCTATGTTAAAAAAGAAAAAGAAAGGCTGGAAAAGGAACTTCAACAGATTTCAAACTTTCTATCTTTTCTAGAGAAAAATCCTCAAATAGAGGATGGGACTCCTGAGTTTGTGGTGGCGATGAATAGTTTTATCCCCCGCCAAGCGGACTAACCCGCAACACAGTCTCGGAAATCAGAAATGATTTCTGAGGCTGTTTTTATTTAATTGACAAAATATTTTAAATCATTATATTTAAAACTAGTAAAGTTAAATTAAACAAAAAAGTGAAGGAGGAATTATGCCACAACATTACACAACTAGAGAGTTGCAATTACTAAAAGAAATTGACCGGAGTGAGGATTTGTTAAATATAGCATGGGGAATTCTTAACAGAATACCCCAACCTATAGAAATAGTTTGTGGACCTATTTCCACAGGAGGAAAAGGTTCTATTGAAGCAAATATGAGTTACTTAAATGAATGGATTTCTGAACTTCAAAAAAAAGGTCATAATGTGTTTAGCCAAATTCCATTTGAAGACCCGATGCATAAAATGATTAAATTGTTTAAAACAAAAGGTTATCCGAATTGGATATTAAATGATTTTTATCTTCCAATTTTTAAATCAGGCTTGATTAAAAAATTCAATTTTATTCCAGGGTGGCAATCCTCCACTGGAGCTTGTTGGGAATATGGACAAGCTCAGAAAATTGGGATTGAAGTGGCTTTTCTTTCATAACCCAAAACCGTTCAACGGAAATTCTTCGTTGAACGGTTTTATAATTATTGATTAAACCCTAGACTGCTTCGTCGAATGAATTTTTAATTTTTGTTAAAAATTAAAAATTCATTTTCCTCGCAGAGACGGACGAGACTGGATTGCTTCGTCGGGTCGTTCTTTAATTTTTAACAAAAATTAAAGAACGACCCTTCTCGCAAAGACAAATCACTTTAGTGATTCTTAACGGGTTTTGCGAAACAAAATCCGTTCTACTTTCGACTTTATGGACTTTATGAACTTTCGACTTTATTACCTTTCCCCACCTAAAAACTTGCATAATTTTTATATATATTGTATTACTATTGACCAATGACTAAATTATTAATTGTCGAGTCACCGGCAAAATCAAAAACAATATCAAAATATTTAGGACCCGACTATGTCGTGGAATCTTCTGTTGGACATATTCGAGACATTCCAAAGTCAGCTTCTAAAAAAGCTAATGCTGTTGATATTGAAAATAATTTCAAACCTAATTACGAAACTATCAAAGGAAAAGAAAAGGTTATTGCCACTCTAAAGAAAGAGGCTAAAAAAGCTGATGAGGTATTACTAGCAATGGACCCCGACCGTGAAGGAGAAGCTATTGCTTGGCATATTGCCGAAGTTTTAAAAATGCCCAATGCTAAAAGAGTAGTTTTCAACGAAATTACTGAAGAAGCCGTGCAAAATGCCATCAAAAAACCTCGTCCTATTGACCAAAATCTAAGAAAAGCTCAAGAAGCTCGTCGTGTATTGGACAGGCTTTTTGGTTATGGATTAAGTGGTTTAATTTGGAAAAAATTAAGATACGGCCTTTCAGCAGGAAGGGTTCAATCCCCTGCTTTGCGAATCCTAATGGAAAGAGAAAGATTAATTCGTGCTTTTGTTCCTGAAGACTATTGGACAATTACGGCTGAAGTAAAAAATAAAATTGGGAATATGTTTTCCTTAATTTGTTCAGAGGAACCCAAAGACGAAAAAAGAGTTACCAAAATTCTTAAAATTGCAAATCCGCCAGCTGGCGGAGAAGCTTGGAAAATATTAGAGGTAAAAGAAACAGAGGCTAAGAGATCGCCCAGAGCTCCTTTTATTACCTCTACATTACAACAAACTGCCAGCTCAAGACTGGGATACTCCCCTAGCCAAACAATGATGTTTGCTCAGAAGCTTTATGAAGCTGGGTTTATTACCTACATGAGAACAGACTCTATTACTTTGTCTAAAAATGCTCAAGCTCAAGCTCATGAGGTTATTTCAAAACAATACGGAAAGGAATATTTGGAACCACGAGTTTTTAAATCAAAATCTAAAAACGCTCAAGAAGCCCACGAGGCTATTCGTCCTTCTAATTTGAGTTTGGCCATTGCTGGAAAAACAAAAGAACAACAAAGTCTTTATTCTTTGATTAGAAACAGAACTTTAGCTTCTCAAATGAGTGATGCTAAATTACTAAAAACTAAAATAATTGCTTCTGTAGGAAAAAGAGACCAAAAAGATGAGAATTTCCCTTATTTTTCAATCAACGGTTCCCGTCTATTATTTGATGGTTGGTTGAGAGTCGATCCCGCTGCTCGCTCCGAAGATATAGAATTACCCAAAGTTCAAGCTGGAGATTCCCTAAGTCTGTTAAATATTAACACTGAAGCTAAAGAGACTACTCCGCCCAATAGATATTCAGAAGCTTCCTTAATTAAAGAATTAGAAAAAAGAGGTCTTGGACGACCCAGCACCTATGCTGCTATTACCAGAACTCTTTATGCTCGAGGTTATGTGGAAAAAGTTGGGAAAGCTCTTTTCCCTACAGATACAGGGGATGTGGTTTCTTCATTTTTAGAGAATCATTTTGAAAATTATATTTCTGATGATTTTACTTCAAAAATGGAAAACGAATTGGATGATGTGGCTGATGGGAAAATTAGTTATGAGAAAACTTTAGGTGATTTTTATGATCCTTTTATTAAGGATGTAAAATCAAAAGAAGATATCGAAAAGATTTCTAATTTAGGCCCTGCTGAAGACAAATATAAATGTCCGAAATGTGGAGCGGGTATGGTTTATAAATTAGGAAAAATTGGAAAATTTATTTCTTGTGAAAAATTCCCTGATTGTGATGGAGCTTTGACTATGGAAGGGAAAGAAATTGAAGGACCAGTTGAAACTGGTGAAGCTTGCCCTGATTGTAAAGATGGAAAATTAGTAATTCGAGAAGGTAGATTTGGAAAATTTGTTTCCTGTTCTAATTTCCCTAAATGTAAATTCATCAAAGAAGATGAAGAAGAAAAGAAGAAAAAAATGAGTGGGGTGAAATGTCCTGAATGTACTGACGGAGAAATGATGGAAAGAAGAGGGAGATTTGGAATTTTTTATTCTTGTTCTAATTATCCTAAATGTAAAAATGCTATCAAAGCCAAACCAACAGGTCGTTTTTGTGATTACCCTAGTGATGCTAAAGCCGGATTACCTTGTGGAGCATTAATGATGCAAGGGACTAAAACTATTCCAGAACGATGTTCCGATAAGTCTTGTCCAAACCATAATCCACACAAACTTAATAAGTTAGTAGATTAGTCCTACTTACCAATAAAAATTTTCTAGAATTATTAAAAAGAGGGTTTGATTTCGCCAAACCTCTTTTTTAATTTAAATTTTCCAAATTATATAATATATTAAAAATAAATCTTTACTTTATTAATCGACTATTATATAGTAATGAAAGAAGTAAAAATATAAAAACAAAATAAGGAGAACAAAATGCATAAAAAAGAACGGGCTTATATTAAGAAAAACAGCTCCTCCACAAAAGGATGGAGGATAGTATCATTAATATTAATAGGGTTGGGGATTTTTACGTTTATTTTAGAAACTAAAATATCCTTAACCTTGTTGCTTATTATTGGAGGGCTCGTTTGGTTCATTTTGAATGAGTTTTTCAATTGGGGAATTTTAGAACCCAGAGGAGCAAAAGGAATCCGTTATTTCACAGAAGAAGCAGAAATTCTTCTGGAGAAAAAACCCATTGATGATAAAAAAATTCAATGGTTTTTAAAAAGAATAGAAGAATTTAAGTCATTCTATAATTTAGATTTACCTCCTAGTTTAGAAAGACGAATTTCTAAAATTTCGATGGAAGTAAAATAGCCTTTGTAAACTAAAAACTGCCACCAACTGAGAAGTCACCTTTTCAATTGGTGGCTTTTCTTTTTTTAAATTATTGCTATTAATTGCATAAATATACTAATATCCTATTTAAACGGAGTGTTGGGGTTTTTAAATTGGATTGCGCGTCGTTTTGCTACGCCTGCCTGCTCGGCAGGCAGGCTTCACTCCTCGCAAACCTGCCTGCCGGTAGGCAGGGACGAAAAGTTTTAGCTTTTCGTAACAGATTTTTGCGAAGCAAAAATCTGTTACTTTTGACTTTATGGACTTTACAGGCTTTCGACTTATCTATAACCCTTGCTAAATATCTAATATTTGATATTATTTATTAGTAATTAAAAGACAACTGCCACAAAGCAGTAATGAAAGAAATGGAAAATCTAACTAACTTATTACCTTATATACAAATAACTCTATCAATTTTAGTAATGATAGCTGTTTTATTACAACAATCAGATGCTGGATTAGGTGGAGCTTTTGGTGGCGGAGACGATTTTTCAGGAGGACACACTAAACGAGGATTTGAAAAAACACTTTTTTATATAACAATAATACTAAGTCTTTTATTTGTAGCTTCTACTTTTGTAGCGCTTATTATATAAGGCATTAGATAACTATTAATTTAAATCGTTGATTATACTCTAAACTGCTTCGCAAACTCGCAAAGACAAATAAGGTAAAGCCTTATTTGTATGAAAAGCAAAGCTTTTCATAAAACTTTCGACTTTCGACTTTATAGACTTTCGACTAATTTACCCATGTTAAACAAAATAAAGAATATTTTTAACAATTTATTCAAATCTAAAATAGAAAAAATACCAACTATCATTAATTCTTTTTCTCCGACTGAAAAAGTAATTTTTTATACTGTTATAGCTGTTTTCTTGATAAGTTTCATCTTTCTATATAAAACTATAAATAATAAGTTCTTAGTAGAAATTCCTATGAAAGGAGGTTATATTAGTGAAGGAGTAATTGGTTCACCAAGATTTATAAATCCAATTTTAGCAACTTCCAAGGCTGATAAAGATTTAAGTATTTTAATTTATTCTGGTTTATTAAAATCTACCCCTGATGGTAAACTTGTCCCTGATTTAGCCAAAAGTTATGAAATTTCAGAAGATGGTTTTGTTTATACTTTTAAATTGAAAGATGATTTAGAATTTCATGATGGGAAAAAAATCACAACAGAAGATATAGAGTTCACAATTAATCTAACAAGAAATGACATTATAAAGAGCCCTAAAAGGGCTAATTGGGATGGGGTAGAAATCAAAAGACTAAATGAAAAAGAAATTCAATTTGTTTTACCACAACCATACTCCCCTTTCTTAGAAAATTTATCCATTGGAATTTTACCCAAGCACATATGGGAGGAAATAAGTCCAGAACAATTTGCTTTTAGTCAATTTAATATTGAACCTGTGGGTTCAGGTCCTTATAAAATAGAAAAAATAAAAAGAAATTCATCAGGGATACTAGAAAATTATTTATTAACATCATTTAACAAGTATGCTTTAGGTGAGCCTTATATCACAAAACTGACAATAAAATTCTATACTAAT
Source organism: Patescibacteria group bacterium (assembly GCA_018817595.1). Classification (GTDB taxonomy): domain Bacteria; phylum Patescibacteriota; class Minisyncoccia; order Phycocordibacterales; family UBA12079; genus JAHITU01. The sequence goes on along the minus strand of JAHITU010000007.1, from coordinate 3,276 downwards.
GAGGAGGCCTTAATAAATGCCTTCAATAAAAACAATGTAGAATCTATCAATTCAATAGGTCCTGATAAAATTGAAGAATTGAACCTACATAAAGATAGTGAAATATTATCAACCCCTCTACCTAGAATTTTTGGAGTGTTTTTCAATCAAAACGAAAATCCTATTTTTACCAATGAAGAAGTAAGAATTGCTTTAAACAGAGCTGTAAACCGTAAACAAATAGTAAATGAAATTTTATATGGTTATGGGACTGAAATTGATAGCCCTGTTCCTTCTAATTCTATTTTTTATACTCCAAATATAAATGAAAAGGATAAAGGAATGACCTCTGCAAAAGAAATACTAAAAAAATATGGTTGGTCTTTAAATAGTAACGGAGTTTTAGAAAAATTAACACAAAAGGAGACTTTCCTCTTATCTTTCTCAATATCCACAGCCAACACACCTGAATTAAAAGCAGTAGCTGAATTATTGAAATCAAAATGGGAAGAACTAGGAGCTCAAGTTCAATTAAAAATATACGAGATTGGCGACTTAAATCAAAATATAATTAGGCCAAGACAATATGATTCGATTCTTTTTGGAGAAGTAATTGGTTATAATATGGATTTATTTGCTTTTTGGCATTCATCACAAAGAAATGATCCAGGATTAAATATTTCTATGTACACAAATATTAATGTAGATAATCTTTTAGAAGAAATAAGAATGACAACTGATACTGAAGACCAAAAAACAAAATTTAAGGAATTCCAAAAAGAGATATACAAAGATATGCCTGCCACTTTTCTTTACTCACCAGATTTTGTGTATATAAGTTCAAAAAAAATTAAAAACAATCCCATTGATTTAATAACAATTCCCTCAGAGAGATTCCTGGATGTGAATAACTGGTATATCAAAACAGACAAGGTTTGGAAATTATTTATTTAAGAATTTAAGGCCTGCCTTCCCTGCGCGCCCCTGCGCGCTGGCAGGCGTGGGCAGGCGTGGGTAGGTAGATTTGTAAAGCTCATAAAGTTCCTAAAGTAAAGAATGGTTTAAATTTATAAAATAAATTTAAACTTTCAACTTTACAGACTTTTAACTTTACAAACTCTATTTACCTTAAACTATTATTAATTAAAAATTAATCAAAAAGATTACAAAATTGGAAATGAAAAAATTTGCATAAAAAATTTTTAACTTAAACTTTCAAATTTATGAACTTTTAACTAACTTAATATGGAAAACAAAACAAATACAAATATAGATACAAAAAAAAGTCCGTTAACTAGAGTAAGAAAACCTTATCATACGGGGCAAAGTAGTAAACCAACAAAAATGGCGGCTAAAAAAATTGGTACTACTAATAAAAGAACTTCAACAACTTACAAAAACCCCAAGAAAAATATAGTTCCAGGAGATAACAGGAAAACAGTAAAAATACCTGATTCAGATAATATTCGTATTATCCCCTTAGGAGGTTTTGAAGAAGTTGGTAAAAACATGATTGCAGTAGAATACAAAAATGATATTCTAGTTTTTGATGCTGGGGTTCAATTTACTTCAGAAGAATCTACTCCTGGAATTGATTATATTCTTCCCAACACAAGATACTTAGAAGAAAGAAAGGATAAAATAAAAGGAATTATCATCACTCATGGTCACCTAGACCATATTGGAGGAATACCTTTTATCATGGAAAGGATCGGCAATCCTACCCTTTATGGAAGTTACCTAACCACCCTAATGATTAAAAAAAGAATGGAAGAATTTCCACAAAAACCTAAGGTTAATTATGTAGAAGTTGAAGCTGGGGAAAAAATTAAATTAGGTGATTTGAAGGTTAAGTTTTTTCCTGTAACACACTCAATCCCTGGGTCTCTAGGTTCATCAATTGAAACCCCTCAAGGAAATATCGTGATTACAGGTGATGTTAAATTGGAACACGAAGATGGAATACCTTCAGACAAAGAATTGAAAACTTGGGGAGATTTATCAAAAGATAATAATTTACTTTTAATTGCAGACTCTACTAATGTTGAAAAACCTGGATACTCGATGCCTGAAAAAATAGTTTATGACAGTATTGAACAAATTATTAAAAATACTAAAGGAAGATTAATTATTGGAACTTTTGCCTCTCAATTTGAAAGGTTAATAAAAATCATAGCTATTGCTGAGAAATACGGAAAAAAAATAGTCTTAGAAGGAAGAGGAATTAAAACAAATATTGAAATAGCAAAAATTTCTAAATTATTTGTTCCTAAAGATGGAACGATTATTCAATCAAATGATATTGAAAGTTATCCTGCTGACAGAATTGTTATTTTAGCTACTGGTTCTCAAGGTGAGGAGTTTGCTGCTCTTATGAGAATGTCAATAAAACAACATAAAAATATATTTTTAAATCAAAGAGATACAGTGGTCTTGTCTTCATCAATCATTCCTGGAAACGAGATTTCGGTTAGAAGATTGGAAGACAATCTTTACAGACATGATTTGAAAATAATTCATTATAGAGTAGCTGATGTTCACTCTACAGGTCATGGAAATGCCCAAGAACTTGCTTGGATAAATACCCAGATTGGAGCTAAATTCTTTATGCCTGGATATGGTCACCACTCTATGCTTAAAGTACATGCTGAAATAGCCAAATCAATCGGGGTGCCAGCTGAAAATATTATTGTCCCAGATAACGGAAATTTAGTAGAAATAGATAAAAACAACAAAATTAAAGTTCTAAAAGAAAAGGCACCAGTAGGCTTAATGATGGTAGATGGATTCTCTATAGGAGATATGCAAGAAGTTGTTATCCGTGATAGACAAAACCTTGCTCAAGATGGAATATTCGTGGTTATCGCAACATTAGATTTATCAACAGGTAAATTAAGAAAATCACCAGATATTATCTCTAGAGGATTTATTTATCTACGTGAATCAAAAGAATTATTAAAACAGGCCCGTCATATTACTAAACAAACAGTAGAAGGAACTTCTCAAAAAATGAAACCTATTGATTTTGATATAGTTAAAAAAGAAGTAACTGATAATGTAGCAAGATATTTATTCCAAACAACAAACAAAAAACCAATGGTTATTCCTGTGATACTTGGAGTATAATTAGTTTTTTAGGATATTAGCTAATTAGCTAATGAAAACCACCAGCTACGCTGGTGGTTTCTATCCTATGCACTTCGTGCATTTATCCCACGATATGTTGGAAAAGAGATTTTTGTATAAGTTCTACCTGATGGTGTGATTGATTTTTTATATATTGTTTAACTGCGTATT